>CALGBT010000875.1 GCA_937884235.1 uncultured Pseudomonadota bacterium | reverse complement strand
GGCCCCGCCAGTACAGGTGCCGGCCAGGCAAGTGTCACCCAGGGTGCACAGGTTTCCATCGTCGCAAGGGGCAGCCTCATGGGCCGACACCTGGGAACAGGCACCGGTGGCGGGGTTGCAACTGGCGGCGAGGCAGGGTCCGTCGACTCCCTCTGGTTCCGGGCAGGAGACGATGGTTGCCGCGGCCACAACGCACTTCATGGGGAGAGCCTGGGTATCGCAGATCAGAGTACCGTTGCACAGGTCCCCATCTTCCAGGGCGGCACAGTCTGAGTCTGCGTTGCAATCGCAGGCCAGCGGGGTGCCAGCGCACTCGCCGTCGCCACACTGGTCGCCCACAGTGCAGGGGTCAGCATCATCGCAGGGGCCGAAGACGTAGGGATGGTCACACCCTCCCTGGGGCGTGCAGAGGTCTTCGGTGCAGGGGTTCTGGTCATCGCAGAGGACGGGGTCGCCGACGCAGGCACCGGCTTCGCAGTGGTCGGCGACGGTGCAGGGATTGCCGTCTTTGCACTCACCCTGGTCGAGGGCGGTATTCTGGCAGCCCTCTTCACCGAGGCAGATATCTGCGGTGCATTCATTGGCATCATCGCAGGTCAATTCGTCGACGTCACCGTCACAGTTGTCGTCGAGGCCGTTGCAGGTTTCCGCAGACGGGACCTGGGCATCGCATGCCAGCAAGCCAGCCTCGGCGCAAGCTCGTTTCCCGCCGCAGGTGCCAAACTCGTTATCCACAGCACAGGGCGTCCAGAGGGCCAGGGCAACGGACTTCCCGGTGCAAGGGCACTCCCCGGCGTCGGCCACGCACTGCTGTGTGTCGATGCCGTCAACGGTAGTGGTATTCAGGCAGGAGAATCCCCACGGGCAGTCGTCATCTGAGTTGCAGATGCCGCCGCAGAAGGCCCCGGCATCGTCGTAGTCAACGCAAACGTCCTCGGCACCGCCAATGCTTTTGCAATCGGCTCCGCTGGCGCAAGGACGGCAGAGGTTGGCATGGGTGGAGACGCAGATGTACACGACATCCGGAACGGTGCCGGCGACCTGCTGGCACTCCCAGCCGGGCGGGCATTCAGCCTCGCATGATTGCGAGCAGACTCCCTCCCCCAGGTGCTCTACGCACCACCCTGACAGGCACTCTTCGTTGCCGCTGCACTTGTCGAGGAAGCAGCCGTCCCCGGGCTGGCAGCCTGGTTCCGTGAGGTCTGGCAAATCGTAGAGGGGGAACTGGTCAAAGGTCTGGTCCGCGCCGACGAGATCTGCGACATCTGGAGCGTCGATTGATGTCGCATGATAGGGGTTGGCCAGGTGGTCCTCGGCGTTTGCCGTGTCCGGAGTATCCTGGCCTGCGGTAACTGGGTTACCCGTGCCTGAGCAGGCGACTAGCAAGAGCAGAGGCAGGTAGAGATGATTGCGCATGGGAACTCCTTCTAGATCAGCGGATGTACCATTCATAGCGATAGCTGACGCCGACACTACAGTGGCAATTCTGGTGGTCGGAGCCGATGGCAGCTTTGGTGCCATGCGAGCCATCGGGGTTGGCGGTACAGCCGCCGCAACCACAGCACTGACGTTGGGGATCGGGGTAGGTGTCCTTTTTGAAAATTGCTCCGACCTCAAGATTGTAGGGCTCTCCGGTGTAGTCCATCTGGAGGCCCATACCGCAATTGCTGTTGTTAGCCCAGCGGTAATGGGCGGAGAGACGGAATCCATCCTGGGCGTTACCGCAGCCACCGTAGTAGGAGTTTGAATAGAGTTCATCGGCCTGATTGGTGAAGGAGTCCCAAAGTGCTGCCTGTCCGCTAGAGAGGATACCGGAGGTCTGTTTCCGACCATCCCCGGAATACCCGCTGTTGCAGCCGCCGGTGGCATTGGCGCTCTCGCTCCCCATGCTGACGTCGTAGAAGCTCTGGTAGGTCTTGGTGCCGTCCAGCTTCCAACTGCGCCAGCCCTTGATGGCACCGCCTTCGCCGACGTTATGATCCCGGACGATGAGCAGCAGTTGCGTTCCCGGGAGTGTTGTTGCCGCTTTGCTCTTGTAGTCATTGGACCAGCGGTTTGAGAAGTTACCGCTCTCGTCGTGGGTAGTCCAGATGGCATCGGGGAGGTAGGCCATGTGTCCGTCGGAGGTATTGAGGTTCATGACCAGAGTCCAGCCGCCATTGTCCTGTTGCATCTCGCACCAGCCATTGAACTCCCCGGCACCGCCCAGTCCGTCCGGGTCGATGGCGTAGACGCCTGACGGAGCGTTGGGCTGAGAGGCCTTCACCGCGGCACAGCTGGTCTGGATGTCTGGTACGCAGATGCCGGCTTGGCACTTCCCGTCCCCCGGGCAGGGCGTGTCGTTGGCTACCGGTGCGTGAACACAGCCCGAGTCCGGGTCGCAGGAATCGTCGGTGCACGTGTTCTGGTCGTCGCAATCGAGGCTGCCGGCCCCGGGCTGGCAGCCTTTGCCCGCACAAGTATCTTGCAGGGTGCACGGATTGCCGTCGTCACAGGGTGCGGCGTTGGCCGTGAAGACACAGCCGACCTGTTGGTCACAGGAATCCTCGGTACAGATGTTGATATCATCGCAGACCACGGCAACTCCGCCGCCACAGGAACCCTGATGGCAGAATTCGTCGGCGGTGCAGGCATTGGCATCGTTGCAGGGCAGATTGTTGAAGACGTGGACACAGCCGGAGTCGGGGGTGCAGCTATCGGTTGTGCAGGGATTCAGGTCATCGCAATCCAGTGCCGGACCGGGTAGGCAAGCACCGCCCCCACACTGGTCCTTGTCAGTGCAGGCATTGGCATCGTCACAAGGTGCGTTGTTGTTGGGGAAGATGCACCCTGAATCGGGATCGCAGCTGTCGTCGGTACAAGGCTCGTTATCATTGCAGGTGATGGCCGGTCCAGGCAGACACCAGCCGTTCTTGCACTTGTCGCCATTGGTGCAGGCATTACTGTCATCGCAGTCGTTGGCGTTGGGGGTGAAGGTGCAACCATCGCTGGGGTCGCAGGCATCGTTGGTGCAGGGATTGCCGTCGTTGCAGGCCAACTGGCCCCCGCCAATGCACTCGCCGAGGTGGCAATGGTCACCGGTGGTGCAGACATCGCCATCGTTGCACGGGGCCTGATTGAGCAGGTGGAGGCAACCACTGGCCGGGTTGCAGCTGTCGGTGGTGCAGACGTTATCGTCATCGCAGTTGGTGAGTCCGGAGGGGACACACTTCCCGGCCTGGCAACTCCCGCCAATAGTGCAGGCGTTGTCATCGTCGCAGGCGTCGTCGTTGGGGCTCTGGACACAGCCGACTTCGGGGTCGCAGGAATCGGCAGTGCAGGGGTTCTGATCATCGCAGACCAGGAGGTCACCCCCGGCGACGCATTCACCGTTGGCGCAGGTATCGCCCAGGGTGCAGACGTTGCCGTCATTGCACGGGTCGGTGTTGGGAACGAAGACGCAGCCGTCGTCAGAGTCGCAGCTGTCATCCGTGCAGGGGTTGTCATCTTTGCACAGGGCGGCCGCGCCGGCGACGCAGGTCCCGGCATCACAATGGTCGCCGACGGTGCAGGCATCACCGTCAACGCAGGCATAGCCGTCGTGGTCAGCGACGAGGGAGCACTTTGCGGTGGCCGGATCACAGGTCGCGGCCAGACAGATTGCGTCCTTGCCCACGGGGGGCGCCTGGCAGGTCACTACGGTATTCTGGTCGACCCGGCATTGATAGGGCAGGGAGGTGGTGTCACAGACCAGGGTGCCAGTGCAGAGGTCGCCGTCGTCAAAAGCCTGGCAGTCGCTGTCGTTCTGGCAGGTGCAGTTGACGCTGACGCCAGCGCAGCTGCCACCGCTGCACTCGTCGGCGACGGTGCAGGGGTCCTGGTCGTCGCAGTCGCCTTGATTGTTCACATACTGGCACCCACCCAGCCCATCGCAGCTGTCGTCGGTGCAGGGGTTAGAGTCGTCGCAGGAGATGAGGCTACCCTCACAGACTCCCGCATTACAGTGATCGCCGACGGTGCAAACATCGCCATCTTTGCATTCGCCGGCACTCAGGGGCACGTACTGGCAACCTTCCTCGCCGAGACAGGTATCGTCGGTGCACTCGTTGCCGTCATCGCAGGTTTCTTCGTCCATATCGCCGTCGCAATCATCGTCAAGCCCATTGCAAATCTCCTCAGCGGGAACTGCTGCGTCGCAACTTGTCAGTCCGGCCTCCTGGCAGAATCGCTTGCCGGGGCAGAGGCCGAATTCGTTGTCCACCTCACAGGGCGTCCAGAGGGACAGTTCGACGGACTTCCCGGTGCAGGGACATTCGCCGGCATCGGCCACACATTGTTGGGTGTTGATGCCGTCGACGGTGGCTGTCTCCAGACAGGAGAATCCCCAGGGACAATCGTCATCGGCGGTGCATATGCCACCGCAGAAGGAGCCCGCCGCCGCGTAGTCGACACAGACATCATCGGCACCGCCGATGCTCTTGCAGTCGGCTCCGCTGGCGCAGGGTCGGCAGAGGTTGGCGTGGATAGAGACACAGATGTAGACGACATCTGGGACGGTGCCGGCAACCTGCTGACACCCCCAGCCTGGCGGGCATTCGTCCTGGCAGGCCTGGGAGCAGATTCCCTCACCGAGGTGCTCGACGCACCAGCCGGAGAGGCAATCGTCGTTGCTATCGCACTTGTCCATGAAGCAGCCTTCACCAGGCAGACAACCAGGCTGGATAGCATCGGGAGCATCGGGAAAGGAGAAATCGAACTCGTCGGCGGCCTGGCGGGCATCGAAGTCGGAGGGGAGGTCCGGAGGGGCGACGTCGAAAGGAGCGCTATCGCCCTGTCTGGAGGAATCTGCAGGTGCGATGCCATCCGCTTCAACGATTCCAGTGCCGGTGGAACAGGCAGCCAAGAGTAGCAGTGTCGCAGCAATCAGGCAGAATCTAATGGTCATGGTTCGACTCCTTGGAGTATGTGGCCCGAACTCCGGCGCCCATTCTACCGCGAAGCGCCCGCGCAAGCAAAGTGCCTTGACAGGGCAGAGCACCATTGGTTTACTCGGGTCCAAACCACTGTCGGGCGAGGCAAGCAGGGATGATACGCAAGAAGAAGAGTACTACCACCAGGACTTTTGGCGTGGGCAAGCGCGAGAGTCACGATGCCAGTGATTTCTACGCTCGCTTCCGCTCCCCGATAATCAGCGACGACAGTGCGGTTGAGCGGTGCCGGGTTGTGGACACTGTCTTCTGCGGTGATGCCCGGGACATGCGGGATGTCAACGACAACTCGGTGGCGCTGGTGGTGACCTCACCGCCATACTTTGCGGGAAAGGCTTACGAAACCGACCTGGGGCAGGGTCACATACCGGGAACCTACCTGGAGTACTTGAAGATGTTGCGGGACGTCTTCGCCGAGTGCAAGCGGGTGCTGGAGCCCGGTGGCCGCATGGCCGTGAACGTGGCGAACCTGGGCCGCAAGCCTTATCGTTCGCTCTCTGCGGATGTGATCCACATTCTGCAGGACGATTTGCAGTTGCTGTTGCGCGGCGAGATCTTGTGGCTCAAGGGTGATGGCGCTTCGGGCAACTGCGCCTGGGGCTCCTTCGCCAGCGCCTCCAACCCGGTGTTGCGCGATCTCTCGGAGCGGGTCATCGTGGCCTGCAAGGGCCGTTTCGACCGCGCCATTCCCCGGAAGAAGCGGGAGACCCAGGGTCTTCCCTTCGAGAATTCAGTCTCCAAAGAGGAATTCATGGCCGGAACCCTTGATGTCTGGAAGATTCGTCCGGAGAGTGCCCGGCGGGTGGGCCATCCTGCGCCCTTTCCAGTGGAATTGCCCGAGAAGTGCATTCAGCTCTTCACGTACGTGGGCGACACGGTGCTGGACCCCTTCCTGGGCTCGGGATCGTCGGCCATTGCTGCGGCTCGTACCGGCCGACATTTCATCGGCTACGACACTGACCCCGAATATGCTGCACTGGCGGTGGCCCGGGTGGTGGCTGAGACGGAAGGGCATGCAGGGCTGACGGTTTCCTATCAGTCCGGCACGGGGCAAATCTTGAACACATGATAGCCCCATGGTACCAGCTCCACGTACAGTCCAGGGCGCCGCATTTCCTCGCCAAATCTCTCGTATTGTTGTTCGTTGACGCGGTCTTCCAATAGCCAGTTTCGACCCTCGAGGTCGGCCCAGGGGAGGGGGATACGGGCCTGGCTGGGCTGGTCGGACATGTTGACGACGATAACGAATCGCTCCTCATCTGTCTCGCGCAGCCAGGCCAGTAGTTGCTTGTGGCTGGAGTTATCCGGCCATCCCCAGCAGCGCAAGATCTGATGTCTTCCGCGCCTGAATGCGGGGTGGGTGCGCACATCGCTCAGGCGCCTGTGGAAGGCAGCCAGTTCCATATCGGCGGGCTCGTCCCTGCGGCGACCGAGCTGAACGGGGAGGCGCACCCGGCGTCCCTCAAGCTGGCCTTCGTGGACCAGCAGCGGGCCTGGCATAAGGGCTGCAGTCACTGCTGCTGAGCGCACCCTAGCTGCGGCAAAGGTCGCGGCGGCGCGGGGTTCGTCGTGATTCTCGGTGAATTTGACCAGCCGGTGGCAGAATCTGGCAGTTCTCTCCAGATGTTGCTCAATCTCCTGTGGGTCATCGTCCCGCAGCAGGTCATAGAAGGTCTTGTCGTAGGCCCAGTCGAAGCCCAGTTCCAAGAGACGATGCTCGCGTTCCCAGTAGGCCTCAGCCATGAACTTGAAGTCGGGGTCCACGGCCCTGGCGGCAGCCATGGTGTCGGTCCAGAACTCAGTCTCCAGCGGCTCGCCCGCGACTTTGCCCCAGGTGCGCTGGAAGTCGTCATCAAGGAGCAGCATGGCCATGTCGCAGCGCACACCGTCACAGACGGTGGCCAGCCGGCGCATCAACTGTGCGGCTTCCAGGCGCATGGCGGTCGAGAAGGCGTTGAGTTGAGCCGTGTCCGTCCAGGGCGGAAAGTAGGGGTCACGGCCATGTGCGACGCAATGGTTGCCGGCCTTGAAAGTGCCACTGGGGCAGTTGCCGGACTTCTTTGCCACAGTGAGGAGGCACTCAGGAGCCTCAGTGACCCACCGGTGATCCACGGCAACGTGGTTGGGGACGTAGTCAAGCAGGAGGCCGATATTGCGGGTCCGTAGCGCCGCCCGGGCCTGGGCCAACCCCGCTTCGCCCCCCAGGCGGTCGGCAACGACGTAATCCTTGATTGCATAGGCCGAACCTACAACATCGTCGGTGGTGAGGCCGGGGAGTGCTTTGCCCAGTTCATCTTGCAGACCGATGTGCTGGCGGGCGATCTTCCGGCTGGCGCCGCTGCGCTGCCAGACTCCCATGAGCCAGACATAGTCGAGTTGGAGTTCAGCCAGTTGGTCCCAGATGGAATCGGGGACGTTGGCAAGGTTGACATTCTTGCCTGCCTGCGCCGAGAGGTCGACTAACCACACCCAAGTGTTGATCTCGTAAATGACCGGTTGCTCAGGTTTCATGGTGTCACCCCCCTTTGCCTCGTAGCGTAAGTCTCGCGCCGCACCGGCCCGGAAGCAACGGCGAAGTGTGACGCGTTGTCTTGACTGATGGCCGCCGTGTCCGCAGAATCGGACTTCGGAGGTGTTGGCAATGAGATGGTGGCTATGGGCCGTAGTAGTGCTCACTGGTTTTCTGGCGATTTCGTGCGGTCAGGATAGTGCCTCGGAGGATGTCCTGGATGTCCCGCCTGACGTGGTGGCCGCCGATGTTTCTGAGTTGCTGGCTGACGTCGCTGAGGAGGGGGACCTCCCCGGGGAGGTGGCAGATCTGGCTGTGGAGATGACAGATATTGCGGCGGAGGTGGCAGATCTCGTTGAGCCCTTGGCTTGCGTACCGGGGATTACCGAGCAACCGCTGCTGGGGTTGGCCGATGACACCTTCGAAATCGGCCCCTATCTGATGGACGCCCGGCCGCAGAGCATTGTCGTGGCCTGGCGTACCCTGGACCCGGCGGTGGGAACGGTGACCTTCGGGCCGGCGGAGACGCTGGCGGCGGCGGTCACCGAGGAGGAGGCCACTCGCTACCATCAGATCCGGCTGGAGGGGTTGGTGCCGGGGACGCGCTACAGCTATCAGGTTTCCATTCCTGACCTCGAATCGGCGATTCACCAATTCGTGACTCCCACAAACGGCCAGCCGGCGCGCTTCGTGGTTTGGGGTGACAACCAGGACGGCAAGGAGACCTTTGCTCTGCTCCAACCGCAGATTCTGGCCCGTGCCCCCCATGCCGTGCTGGGCGTCGGAGACCACATTTCACAGGGGATCAATGAATGGCTCTGGTTGGAGCAGCTTTTCGGACCGGCCCGGGCGCTCTTTCACGAGGTCCCCTTTTACGCGGCCATAGGCAACCACGAGGACAACGCCAGCTTCTGGTACGAGTTCTTCGCCTATCCCGCGGCCGATGTGCCCGAGGACGAGTTCAGCGAATCCTACTACAGCTTCACCTTCGGCAGTGTCTTCTTCCTGGTGATCAATACGAATACGGTCTTCTTCCCCATCGGTGAGGTGGACACTCCCATATCCGCCTGGATTCGGGAGCAGGTGGCCTCGCCTGCGGCGCAGAACGCGACCTGGCGAATTGCCTATGGGCATGAGCCGGGTATCACTGAGAGTTGGAGTGCGGGCAATTGCGGCTATGATGGATACAAACCGGTGCGCAACTGGTTTCTGCCGTTCATCGCCGAGCATGGTTTCCACCTCTACCTGGCCGGCCACACGCATGCCTATGAGCGGGCGCAGTTTGACAACGGCCTGGTGCAGATCATCACCGGCGGTGGCGGCGGCGGTTTGGACGAATGGTGCAAGGACTTCCCGGAGACCAGCGTGGTCTACCAGAATCACCACATCCTCGCCATCGATGCCGATTGCGACCACCTGCGTGTCGAGGCGGAAGACCTCAACGGCAAGATCTTCGACTGGGTAGAGTTGGATGCCAACCAACCGGGCGTGCTGGTGGACCAGGGGCCTGCCGATGACTTGCCGGAGTTGATTGTCAGTCTTGATTCACCGACCCGCACGCCTGAGTAGTTCCCGGTAGTTCCAAAGGCGGCGCCGTCATCACTGACGGCGCTGTGTTCCCCCGCGTACTTGCAAACCGATGGCAGATGTGCCAGAAATGGCCCGAGTTCTGGGACTGCTTAGGAGATGGGCGATGGCGAACGAAGAGACATTGGTGAAGTCGAGAAGCCTGCGGGAGCGCTGGATGCGCCTACGCAATTTCCAGTCCAACGACTTCTGGGCCATGGTCTTCGCACGTCCTTTGACTATTCTTTTCCTGTTGCCGGTGGCTGACATGGCCTGGGTGACGCCCAACTTGATTACGTGGAGCAGCGTCGTTGCGAAGCTGGCCGGACTCGGTGTGCTGGTCTGGCTACCCGACTACTGGGGTGGCGTGGGCGGTGCCCTGCTGGTGAATCTGGGGTTGGTGCTGGACAACATGGACGGGACGCTGGCCCGCTATCGGGGCAACAGCAGCTACCTGGGCTACTACCTCGATAAGACCGTGGATATCATCTGCCTGGCTGGGCTGTTTGTTGCGATTGCCCTGCGCGTTTACTGGGTGACGGCGGACCTGCTGGATCTGCTGCTGCCGCTCACCGCCTTTGCCGGGGCCTCGGTGGCGGCCTACTGCAAGTGGATCTACTCGCGGGTCGAAACAGACATTCAACTCATCGAGCATCGCCAGGCGGGGACCCTAGAGGAGTTTGCCCGCTCCCGGGCCGAGCAGAACCCCTTCATTCCGCCACCCGAGCGCACCTTCGCCGAGTGGATCCGTTTCGTTGGGCGGGCCTTCTGGTCGATTATCTACTTCAACGAAGTTGATATCTTCTTCTTTCTGCTCCTGGCCATGGTGCTCAATCAGGCATGGCTCTTCACGCAGGTGATGGCAGGGGTTTACACCCTCGGACTGCTGGTGGGGCCGGTTCACTTCTATTTCAAGCTACGGGGTCGCATCGGCCGTTTGAGTCAGGGGGCCTGACACTCTGGCGGCTTTGTTGGGTGGCCCGCCATTTCACCTTTTGGTTCTTCTAAGGATTTTGCAACGCTGTTGACTCCGCGGATCTGACCGGATAATCTGGAGGAAATGAGGCTTTCGGGGACTTGTCAGGACAGGGGGACGCAATGCGGAGCGAGAGATTTCTGCTTTTGCAGATCGTGCTGAGTGTAGTGCTTGTTTGTGGCAACCTGGGGTGTAGTGGCAGCAGCAGCACCGCCGCTGACCCCGATGTTAGTGCAGAGGTTACCGCTGACTGTCCGGCAGACTCCGAGTTGGTGGGCGATGTCTGCGCTAGCGAGCAACAGGTGGCATGTGGTGCGGTAGCGGTGCCCGGCAATGCCCACGCGGTAGAGGAAGAGGTGACGATATCCTACACCGACGCTAACGGGTGGACCGAGCCTGCTGACTGTGCGTGGGAGTGTGATGCGGGCTTCGGACTGGTGGATGGGCAGTGTCTCGACACCCAGGACGTGCCCTGTGCGGAGATTGAGGCACCGGCCAATGCGCACCAGGTGGACGGCGTGGTGACCATCACCTACGCCGACGCCGACGGCTGGACCGAACCCGCTGACTGTGCCTGGGAATGTGATGCCGACTTCGACCTCTTGGTGGACGCCTGCATCAGCGAGCAGGTGGTTGATTGTGCAGACATCGAGGCCCCGGCCAATGCGCATCAGGTGGACGGCGAAGTGACCATCACATACGCCGATGCCGATGGCTGGACCGAACCCGCTGACTGTGCCTGGGAATGTGACGCCGACTTCGACCTCCTCGACGAAGCGTGCGTCAACGAGCAGACGGTTGCCTGTGCCGACATTGAGGCTCCGGGCAACGCGCATCAGGTCGACGCCGAGGTGACCATCGCTTTTTCCGATGCGGACGGTTGGGCCGCACCGGCAGATTGCGCCTGGGAGTGCGATGCGGACTTTGACCTGGTGGAAGACGCGTGCATCAACGAACAGACCGTTGCCTGCGCTGATATCAGCGCACCCGACCATGCGCACCAGGTGGACGGGGAAGTAACTATCGCCTTTACCGATGCCGCGGGCTGGGCCGAGCCGGCCAACTGTGGCTGGGAGTGTGACGGGAACTACGATTTGGTTGATGGCAACTGCATTGACGAGCAGTTCGTTGCCTGCGCCGCCATTGTGCCGCCCGACAACGCCCACCAGGTGGTTGCGGCAGTGGCCATTTCCTACACCGATGCCAACGGTTGGACCGAGCCCGCCCCGTGCGATTGGGAGTGTGATGCGGAATTCGATCTTGATGCCGAATCGTGCATCAACGAGCAGACCGTCGATTGTGCGGATGTGGCACCGCCTGACAACGCCCACCAGTTGGAGGGTACTGTGACCATCTCCTACACTGATGCCGGAGGATGGACCGAGCCCGCCAACTGTGCCTGGGAATGTGATGTCGACTTTGACCTGCTGGCCGACGCCTGCATCGACGAGCAGTTGGTTGACTGCGCTGATATCACACCGCCGGCAAACGCCCATCAGGTGGAAGGTGAGGTGAGCATCTTGTACACCGATGCCGACGGTTGGACGGTACCGGCAGACTGTGCGTGGGAGTGTGACGCCGATTTTGACCTCCTGGTGGACGATTGTGTCGACGAGCAGAGCGTTGATTGTGCTGACATCGCTCCTCCCGCCAATGCCCATCAGGTGGAAGGAGATGTGACTATCACTTACACCGCTGCCAATGGCTGGACGATTCCCGCTGACTGTGGTTGGGAATGTGACGTGGACTTCGACCTGCAGGCGGGGGATTGCATTGACCACAAGTTTGTCGACTGTGCTGACATCGAACCGCCAGCCAACGCTCACCAGATCGACTCGGCCGTGACAATTACCTTTACCACCGCCAACGGCTGGACAGCACCTGCGGATTGCCAGTGGGACTGTGATCTGGGCTATCTCACCGATGATGGCCTGGCCTGCGACATCTGCGACAACGACATCGGTTACTACGCTTTTGGCCTGGAGGAAGACTGCAATCTAGCGTCCTGGGAGGATCAGGGGACCGAGTATGGCGGCGGCAACGAATTAGAGATGCTGGAAGACGGTGCGGGCGGGGCCTATCTGCTTTGGGCTCACGCGACCCTGGGTAAGCCGGATATCCGTATCCAGCGCATCGGCCCGGACGGCGCGGTGGTTGCAGGGTGGCCGGCGGAAGGTCTGGTCGTCTGCGATGACGAAGCGGCCCAGGATGGGCTAGTACTGACCACTGACGGAGCGGGTGGCGTCTTCGTGGCATGGCGTGATACCCGCCACCCCCGGCCTTCGATCTACGTGCACAGGGTGCTGGCCAATGGCACCATTGCCCCCGACTGGCCAGCCAACGGCCTGCTGGTCGAGGAAGCGGGCGACTCTCAGGAGATGCGTGAGCCACAACTCGCCACCGACGCTTCGGGAGGGGCCTACATCACCTGGTGGGGCTACAATGGGAATAAGAACTTCGGCTTCATCATGGTGCGTCGGGTGGCCGGGGAAGGCACCTGGCCCGCGGGCTGGGATGCATCCAAGATACTCACTCCAATCGGCAGCGCCGAGGTCTCCTTTGCCGTACCTGACGGCACCGGTGGTGTGTACATCACGTGGGCGAGTTGGCCCAACTGCCGGGTGACCCGCATCGCGGCTAACGGGGAGATGTCCCCGGGCTGGGGCGGCAACGGTATCGTGGTGGCCACAGGCGCTGTGGGCCCTTACTGCATGCCTCCCGTATCTGACGGTAGCGGCGGCGTGCTCCTTTCCTGGTACAACGGTGGCGGTTTGGAGGTGGGCTACGACGTCTTTGTCCAGCGGATCAAGGGGGACAAGACGCTTGTGTGGGCCGACGGCAATCCCTCTGGCGGCGTCAAGGTGTCGGGGGGGACCTTCCATGAAACGGAGCCCACAGTTGCCGCAGACGGCAATGGCGGGGCCTTTCTCGTGTGGGAGGACCGGAGGGCTGGCGTTGACTTCTTCGACGCCACCAAGCAAGAGATTTACGCTGCCCATATTCTGAGTACGGGGGCACGGGATCCGGCCTGGCCCGCATACTGGCTGCGCCTCGGCGCCACCGATATCGGCCTGCAACGACTGCCCCGCATTATGGCGGATGGTGCCGGCGGAGCATACGCACTCTGGGAGAATGTGCCGCCGGGGCAGTTTGCCGTGCCGGAAGTGCGGCTTGTCCGGGTTGCGGGTGACGGCACCTTCGTTGCCGGTTGGGCGGAGAATGGGATTGTGCTGGCTGCGGAGTTGAATGGTTCGATGTATGACTGGCGCCTGGTGTCCGACAGCGAACTGGGGGCCATTGCGGGGTGGATTCTGGGAGCGCAGGGGAGCTACCACGTCATGGCAACCCGGGTCTTTAACAATGGCGTTGCCCCACTGCAGTAGCCAGGCTTCGGCCTGAAACGCCCTGATCGATCACCAAAATAGATAGATCACCTCGATTGCCCCTTGCGGGGCAC
>CALGBT010000874.1 GCA_937884235.1 uncultured Pseudomonadota bacterium | reverse complement strand
ACGTGAAAGCCCGCACCTGAATGTGGCCGGCCCTCTTCCATGTTAGGACAAACAGCGGGGAAACGAAAGTCTGTTCCACCGGCCATGCCAACCGCACAGCGGACACGCATCACCGCCGGACGGAGACTACTGGGCGGGAGCAAGTTCTACCACCGGCGTCACATTGAGACGATTGGCCAGGGCCACGGCATCCGCAGCCGTTGCCCCATCCAGGTAAATGAAAGACCAGACTCCGCCCTGGTCCACGCGTTGGGTGTGGCTCTCGAAGCGGACCTCCTGACCATCCTGGGGAATGATCACTGCCAGGTGCACGGTGGTCTCCACCTTGATGACCCACTGGTCATTTCCCAACCCCAGCAAACCGTTGGCCAATCCAAGGCAGAGGGTATCGGTCTGGTCCAAGGCCAACTGGCCGACCGCAAAGTCCGTCACTGTGCCGACAGACTCCATCAGGGCCGGTACGTAGCGAAGGGTTTCTGAGAACCGCGGAAAGACGACCCGCACAAAGCGGTCATCGTCGCTGGCGGCCGCGCCGAAGCTCACTGTCAGGAGATATCGGCCCGGCTCTCCAGTACCTGTCCACGTCGCCGTCGCAGTCCGTGCCGGGGCAGTCACGGCAACTACTGCGGGGGGCTCGTCAAGGGGTTCGAGGGGAGCAACAAAGGTAAATGTCGAGGGGCCCTCAGCGCGATAATGGAGACTCTCTTTAGCGGCGATGCCCCCAGTGGCGGTATCGACCAGCACGGGGCCATCGTCGGCCAGCGCATCCAGAACCAATGCCCACGCCGTCTCGGCAGCAGCGGCCGAGTGCTCCTTGGAGTATTTCACCTCACCGGGCCATGGATTCCAACCGGTTGAATCGCTCACTTCGGCAAGCAACTGGTGATACCAGCCATCGGTCAGGGCAGCATCCCGCTGGGCCTCCGGCACACTCTTGAGCCCGGCTACAGCCTCGGCAGCCTGCAAGAGCATGCGACTCCGGACATTGCCGGTGAGGACCCCATTGTCGTCCTCTTCGGGACCTCCGAGTTCACCAACCTGTCCCATCCAACGCAGGACGTTCTGAGTATCTTTAGGTTGCCACGCGCCATCCAGGATCAGGGGAACCGCCGGGGCCTGATAGCCCAGGTGCTTCAGGTGAGCGACATAGTCGGCCACCGTGGCGATGGTCCAACCCTCAGCCTCCAGCTGCTCCAGCTTCGCAACATATTTCTCGGTGAACTTCTGGTCGTAGGCGAAGAGGGAGCCGAAGTAGGGATTGGCATTGCCGGTGAAGGCCAGTTCACCGTCATTCATGAAATG
>CALGBT010000873.1 GCA_937884235.1 uncultured Pseudomonadota bacterium | reverse complement strand
GCTGCCTGGCACCTGCGAGGATGGGGTCTGCGTTTCGCCCGGCAATGTTGAGTGCAACGAACAGGACGGCAACCCCTGCACGGTCCCGGAATGCAACCCCACCGCGACCGGGGACGAGAAGATCTGCAAAGAGGTGCCCGTTGGGGACGGCGAGATCATCTCGGGCTACTGCGCACAACGCGTGTGCAACAATGGCATCGTCACCGAGACGCTGCCTACCGAGGCTGCCCTGGCCTGTGAGGCCGAGGATGCCGCCATCGATCCCAAAGGCTGCGTCGATCAGAAGGTCTGCGTTGACGGCGAGAAGGCCTGCGTGACCATCAACAAGGACGATAGTACCGCCTGCGGTCAGGGTACCGACAAGTGCCAGGGATTTGCCTGTCTGGCCGGCGAATGCGTATCGGACAATGAGCTGGATGTGATTTGTGAGCCCCCCTCGGAGTGTGAAACCACCGCCTGCATGCAGTGCACCGAGTTCAAGTGCGACCCCAAGGACGGGGCCTGCAAGGCGCACAAGCTGGCAGGAGCGTGTGATGACGGCAATCCCTGCACGGTTGCGGACCTGTGCGGCGATTCGTCGAACCCCATGTACGGGCTGTGCAAGGGCACGGCCGAGGGCTGCGACGATGGCAAGGTCTGCACCGTCGATTCCTGCGATGGCGAAGACGGACACTGCATCAATACACCCAAAGACGAGAACTGCCCGGGTTCCAACAATCCGTGCGTCAGCCAGGTCTTCTGTGACCCCTTTGCAACGGAACAGGCCGACCCCAATCTGGATGGCTGCGTGGTGACTTACAAGCCGGAAAATACTCCGTGCAATGATGGCGACCAGTGTACCACCAATGAAACCTGTACTGATCAAGGCGGCACGTTGCTCTGTGCCGGTCTGCCGGTGGATGCCGATGACAACAACCCCTGCACCAACGACTGGTGCGACCCCGACGACGGGGTTCAGCATGATCCTATCCCCGACTGTGGCGAACCGTGCGGCGGACAGGGGCAGTGTGCGCCGGGGCAGAACAATACGCAGGCCTGCGGGCTGTGCGGGACTCAGAGCCAGACCTGCACCAACGAGTGTGTCTGGGGAATCTGGGGCCAGTGTCTGGGGCAGGGCGTGTGCACCACCGGTCAGACGCAGAGCGTGGCCTGTGGGAGCTGCGGCACGCAGCAACAAGCTTGCAATAACTCATGTCAGTGGGCCAATCAGGGGGGCTGCAACGACCCTTGCGAGTGCGCGTGTGGCGGGGGCACATGCTGTTCGAATGGCTGCAGCTATGACAACTACGGGACGCCGTGCGGCACCTGCAAGCAGTGTAACGGCTCGGGCGGATGCGTCAACGTGAGCAACGGCACGGCCTGCAATGGCGGGACCTGCAGTAATGGCGTTTGCCAGGAATGCCAGACCGGGGACGAGAAGGAGTGTAATCCCAACTGTGGCGTCTTCTCTAAGTTTGGCGATGGCGAGATCGATTGTGTCAACGACAAATGGGACAACGTCTGCATGCCGACCTGGTGCAAAGACAGTCCGTTTGGCGAGGTTCACTACAAGACCGCTCCTCAGGACCACGAATGGCACTGTGCCTTCAACGCCAACATCGGCATCTACTTGTGTGTGAAGATCTACCTGTCGTGGATCTGCGTGGACTATCTGGAAGTTAATCTCATGAAGTCCAACAACGCTGCGGGCACGGACGAGACCGGCCCATGGGACAACGACATCAAGGTGGTCATCCGCAATATCAATACAGGCAAGACCTATTCTCAGAGCAAGGTCCCATGCGCCGGCAACACCAGCGACCAGGGCGGCTGCTTCTTTGATGTCGGCGGCAATCAGTGGCTCAACACCATGGGCCTGGACGGCACCGATTCCTTCGAAGTGGACATTTATTCCCCCAGCACTGCTCTTCAACCCATCGGCAAGACCGGGCAGGCCAAAGTCATCGAGTGTTTCTAGACGGCACTTCGCACCACCCTGGCCTCCGCAAACCGCACCCTGCCCCAGAGTGACCGCCCTTCTTCTGGGGCACCAACCCCCTATTGACGCCGGCGGCGTGTCAGGGCACCATGGGGACATGTTTGCCAGAGTGCTCTTAGCGATGATGATGGTGGTAGCAGGAATGGGTGGCGCAGAGGCTGCGGAACCGACCCCGGCGGAGCAGTGTGCCAAACTCTGCCACGATGTGCCCTGTGAGAAATATGAGTTTCTGGGGTTCTCTCCCGACTCGACCCGCTACGGTTACTGGCATCTGACCTGTCCCGGGAAGTTGGAGGGGGCCAAGGCTCGCTCCACTTACCATCTGCGGCGGGTCAAGCCGGGAAAACGCAAGCTCTCCACGGAGGGCATTGTTCTTGAGGGGGTCAGCTTCCCCGACTACTTTGAGGGCAATGGTTTCAAGATCGAGGAATTGCCAGCGACCAAACTGGACAAGCAGCAATACGAGTTTCGCGATGATCGTGGACTCGTGCTGAAGGTCGAGTTGGTCACCGAGAAGAAGGTGGCCTGGTACTTCCACGTGGAAGGGTCGGAAGGCAAGCGATTCACCTATCGCGGCGAGTTTGACGAGATCTACTTTGGCCTGCGGCCGCGAGTCTTTATCAGCCCCGATGGGCAGCGAGCTGCGGTAGTGCTCCTGCTGGATGCCATGGTCCGCGTGGATGCCGCTCTGGTCGTCTTTTCCCTCAACCCGTAGCGGGTCGCCGGGCTAACCCGAAATCGAAGTTGCAATTGCCCTCACTATCGTATACCATGCCCCGACTTACGGCCTGCGTGCGTGCATGGAAGGGCCTGAACTAATTGAAGAAAACGTGTAGGGAGTCTGGTCATGCTCGGTGCAATGAGACGGCATTCGAAGTCCTTTCTGATTTACCTGTTGTTTGCGATGATTATCATCGTGTTTGTCTTCACCTTTAATACGGGTGGTTCGCAGGACGGTGGTTGTACGCCTCCTGAAGATCCGATCTATGCCCGGGTTGGCAGTCACGACGTGACGGCCGATGGTCTGGTGATGGCAATGCAACTGCTGCCCACCTACCTGGGGCGCCCCGGCGGGATGACTTTTGCGCTGGCTGCGGGCATCGACCCCAGCCAACTCTTCCGCCAGAATATCGAGGAACTGACCCCGGAGCAGGCTGATGGACTGATGAAGCTCGTTGAGGCCATCTATCTGGCCAGCGACGAGGCGATTCGCCTGGGTTTCTCGGTGGACGACAAGGAACTGGCCGAGGCCCTCTACCCGGCATCGTTCTACGAAGAGGAAGAAGTGACCGGCGAAGACGGTCTGCCGACCAACAAGAAGGTCTTCAAAGAGAAGGATTTCGATCGCTGGGTCAAATACGGCCTCAATTCTTCCCCCCAGAACTACGAGAAGTTCACGACGTCGATTCTGTTGGCCTTCAAACTGCAGAATTTCATGAACGGCGTGGTCAAGGTTGAGCCGGCCGAGGCCGAGCTATCCGCCCGCGTGCGCGGCACCAAAGTGGACCTCTCCTACGTGGAATTCCGCCCAGATTTCTTTGAGAAGCTCGCCTCTGTTGATGAGGAAGAAGTTGCCAAGTTCCTGGTCACGAAAGAAGACCTGGTGAAGTCCTACTACGACTCCCACCCGGCGGAATATCATTCCGAAGCCAGCTACATGGTGGCAGGCATCTATACTGCGGGCAAGACCCCTGATCCCAAGGCTGCTCCGGATGCGGAAGTCGTTTTGCCAACACCTGAAGAGATGGCTGCCGCCAAGGCGCGCATCGATATCATTCGTACCCGCCTCGACGGCAAGCAGGAACTCTTCCCCGGCGGCAAACTGCCGTTGCCGGAGGGAGCCCCCGCCGACGATGCTGCACTGGCCATTCCCGAAGATAAGCTTGAGCAGTTCAAGGAAGTTGCTAAGCGGGAATCTGAGGACGCCCAGACCAAGGAGCGCTCCGGCCTCTTCATGGGCTGGAAGAGCGTTGCCGAAATGGGCCAGGAGCCCTTTGGTGCAGGTGTTGCGGCAGCGCTTAGCGGTGCCGCCAAGGATTCCCTTGTGGGCCCAGTGGAAACCCCCACGGGTTACTGGCTCCTCTTCGTGCGCGACCTGCAGCCGGCCAAGGATGTCACATACGACGATGCCAAGCTGGATATCGCTGGTACCCTGGTGAAGAAGGATGCAGCTCCTGAAGCGGTGAAGGCGCAGGCAGAGAAGTTCCGCAAGGCCGTGGTGGAGTCGGAAGACAAGGATATTGCCGCGACCATCGAAAGCTTCAAGGAAGGCCTCAAAGAGAAAGTGGGCGAGGATGACCTCTCCGTACTGCTCCTTCAGGAGCGCAAGACGGGCAAGTTCCACCTGGCCACTCCCGGTTTCGCCATTCCTGGTATCGGACCTTACGAAGAGCTCTTTGACGCCGCTTTCAGCCTGCCGGTTGGAGCAGGACTTGATAAGGTCTGGGTCCACCCCACGACCAACCGCGCCTTCGTCATCAAGGTCATAGAGAAGGAAGATGCCCCTGAGAAGATCGATGCCGATGAACTTGCGGCCGAGCGTGAGTCCCTCATTCTTACCCGGCAGATTCCATTCCTGGAAGCATGGCTGAAGTCGCTGCGCGAAACTGCCCTCCAGAAGGGCGAAATCGAGCGCACCGAAGACTTCACTGCCTACCTCGCCTACCTCCAGACTCGCATTCAGGAAGCCGAAGAAGCAGCAGTGAAGCAGGCTTTGAAAGATGCTGCCAAGGCTCCCGCCCCCATCGAAATCAACCTTTAATTCTGCAGGGTGCTGCGCGACGCTGGCGCCTAGCGAACCACCCAGTATTGTCTCGATGCTGCGCGACCATGGCGTTTTGCGAACAGCCCATGTTTTTCTTGTAACCCTGGTACCACTTGCGGGATAGTCCGGTGTTAACAGATGAGTGTCCGGTGGCATGTGAGGGAAACGCGCCTTCTATCTGATATGGAGTGAGCGATGAGCGATGTGGTTGTGTTGGACAAAGTAGTCAAAGACTACCAGTTGGGGAAGATCACCGTCCCTGCTTTGAAAGAGGTCTCTCTGTCCATTGCTGCGGGGGAGTTTCTGTCCATTGCCGGGCCCTCCGGAAGCGGCAAGACCACCTTGCTGAATCTGGTGGGCTGTGTGGACACTGCCACGAGCGGAACGGTGCTGGTGGATGGACAGGACACGGCTCAACTCTCCGAGAAGAAGTTGACTCGACTGCGGCTGGAGCGCCTCGGTTTCATCTTCCAGTCGTTCAATCTGGTGGGCGTGCTGGATGCCTTTCAGAATGTGGAGTTTCCTTTGCTGTTGCAGGGCACTGCATCGAAGAAGGAGCGCAAAGACCGAGTCGATGATCTGCTGGCCAAGGTTGGTTTGCAGGACCACGGGCACCACCGCCCCAACGAGCTTTCTGGGGGACAGCGGCAGCGGGTGGCTATCGCCCGGGCCCTGGTGACGAGGCCCCGTATCGTTCTGGCTGACGAACCGACGGCCAATCTCGATTCCAAAACCGGCGGGGCCATCATCGACTTGATGAAGAGCATCAATGAACTCGACGGTACGACCTTTATCTTCTCCACCCATGATGCCAGGGTGATGCAGCACGCGCACCGGCTGATTCAGCTTGAGGACGGTCGCGTCGTGGAGGGGACAAACGGATGATTCTCTTTCGAATCGCACTGCGCAACATCTTCGCCACGAAGGTGCGGACCCTGATCATCGGGCTGCTGGTCACCTTCGGCACGGTGCTGGTGGTGCTGGGCGGTTCCCTGCTCTCGACCCTGGAATATACCATGTCGAAGAGCATTATCGGGAGCGTCTCCGGCCATCTCCAGCTCTATTCCAAGGATGCCAAAGACCCTGTGGAGTTTTTCTCACCGCCCACGGGGACCCCGAATCTGGGAAGTATCGACGATTTCAAGGCGATGAAGAAGGCGGTGGAAGGAGTTGATGGTGTGGAGGCCGTGGTCCCCATGGGCAGCGACTTCGCCATCGTCTTTTCGGGCAATATCATGGACATCAAGCTGGCGGAACTGCGTGATGCGCAGCGGGCTGGCGACCAGCAACGATTTGACGTTGTGGCGGACCATGTTCGCCGCATTGTGTCGCTGCTGGGCGAGAACATGGATAACCTGAAGGGCTTCATCAGGGAAGATGCCAATTCGTCGGACGATATAACCGCATCCCTGGAAGACCTTGAGCGGGTTACCTCCGACGAGTTCTGGGAAGCGCTTGACGGTGATGGGCGGGAGAGCGGCATTGTCTTCCTGGAGAACAAGATTGCCAAACTGGCCATGGACGAGTCCATGCTCTTCCTTCGTTACATCGGCACGGATACTGCCGCCTTTGTGCAGAACTTCGAACTCTTCGAGATGGTCAAGGGCGAGATGATCCCGCCCGGGCAACGAGGGTTCCTCTTCTCTGAGTTCATCTACGAACGGATGGTCAAGCATCAGGTTGCTCGCCGCCTTGACCGCATCAAGGAGTGGGTCGATACCGGCAAGAAGATCGCCGACGACAATATCGTCTCGAAACGGGTGGACATGAACGTCCGCCAGTATAAGGATATCGTCTTCCAGTTGGATGGTGAGGCCACCGCGGACGTGGGTGCGAAGCTGCGCAAGCTTCTGGGCACCGACGAGACTGACATGGTTGAGTTGGTCAAAGCCTATTTGCAGATGACTGACGAGAACTTCCAGGAGCGCTACGATTTCTTCTATGGGGAAATAGCACCCCGGATCATTCTCTATGCCGTCCCCATCGGCGAAATCCTGACGGTGCGTGCTTTCACTCGCAGCGGCTACTCTACGTCAGTCAACGTCAAGGTCTATGGCACCTACCAGTTCCGGGGGATGGAGAAGTCGGCGCTCTCGGGGGTGTACAACCTCATGGACTTGATGACCTTCCGTGATCTCTACGGCTACATGACCGATGAGCAGACGGCAGAGATTCAGGATCTGAAGGATGAGGCGCAGATTGTGGTCGTGGACCGGGCATCGGCCGAGGATGATCTGTTTGGCGGCGATGCCGAAGTGGTGGAGGAAGTAGAGAGTGGTGGCTTCGACGAGTTTGCTGACATTGACATGTCGGTGGGCGGTACCAGATATACCGATGAATTGATGGACCATGTTTACTCGCAGGACGATATCTGGACCGGGGTTACGACTAACGCTGCGGTCCGTCTGAAGGAAGGGGTCGACGTTGCCGACGCCCTGGAGCGGGTCCAGGCGGCCCTCGATGCCGGTGGCCACAACATCAAAGTTGTTGACTGGCGTGAAGCCAGTGGCCTGGTCGGGCAGTTTGTCGGCGTCGTCTGGATTGTCCTGGTAACGGCCATCTTCATCATCTTTCTGGTGGCCCTGGTGATCATTAACAACTCCATGGTAATGGCCACCCTCGACCGCACTAGGGAGATTGGCACCATGCGAGCCATCGGTGCACAGCGGAAGTACATCCTGAAGATGTTCCTCATCGAATCTTCGGTGCTGGCCGTCGGTTTTGGTCTCTTTGGCACGGCCCTGGGGGCTGGCATCGTTGTCACCCTGCACCACTTTGGCATCCCGGCGGTATCTGATGAGCTTTACTTCATCTTCGCGGGACCGCGGCTCTATCCGATCCTGACTGGCGGGCACATCGCGGCGGCCTTCGTGGCCAACTTCCTCACCGCGGTGGCCTCTACCATCTATCCGGCCATGCTGGCAACACGCATCGAACCGGTCAAAGCCATGGGCAAGGAGGACTAGATGGGACGGCTTCTGATGATTGCAGGTCGCAACCTGTTTAAGAACAAGCGTCGAACCTTCCTGCTGGGCGGAGCCATCGTCGCGGTAACCACCCTGCTGATTCTCCTGGGGTCAGTTGGCAACGGCATCAACGATACGATGATGCGCGCTGGCACCGCGTTGATGACCGGGCATGTGAACGTCGGTGGCTTCTACAAGATAACCAGTGGTCAGGCAGCCCCCTTGGTAACCAACGCGGCGCAGCTCAAGAAAGATATCCAGGAGTTGGTGCCCAATGCCAAAGCGATTGTTAATCGCGATCTGGGGTTCGGTAAGATCGTCAGCAACTCCGATACCAATCAGGCGGCGCTGACGGCGGTGGATCCGAAGCAGGAGAGCGAACTGCGCGCAGTGCTCCAGATGGTGGCCGGAGACTTTGACAGCCTCTCGAATCCGCACACCATCATGCTCTTCGAGAAGCAGGCCAAGCGGCTCAACGTGACGGTGGGCGAAAAGGTGACCCTGTCGGCCCCCATTATGAAGGGACAGAACAACTCCATCGACGTGACGGTGGGAGCGGTGGCCAAGGACTTGGGCCTGCTCTCGATCATGAGTGCCTTCGTCTCGATGGGAACGGTGCACGACCTCTATGAACTGGCCGCGGATACCACCGGTGTTTACTTCGTCTACCTGGACAATCCCGATGATGCTGAGAGCGTCCTGGAGACCGTGAACGCTGGTCTGCTGGACAAAGGATATCTGATCATGGAGCGGCAGGATCTACCCTTCTACCGCAAGTTCGACGTGGTGCAGGGGGAGGCGTGGACGGGTCAGAAGCTTGACCTTACGACCTGGGAAGGGGCGCTGGCGGGAATGCAGTGGACCGTCAAGACGTTTGACTACCTGACCGGTGTGCTCATCGGTATCTTGCTCTTTATCATCGTCGTCGGGGTTATGAATACCATGTGGATCGCGGTGCGGGACCGGACCAGGGAAATCGGTACGCTACGGGCCATCGGTATGAGCCAGGGCAAGGTGCTGACCATGTTCCTGCTGGAGGCGTTCCTGCTTTCCACTGTTGCGACTTTGCTCGGCATTGCTCTGGGCGCTTTGCTCACCTCAGCGTTCACCGCCATGAAGATCCCTGTTTCCGAGGGGTTCCAGATCTTCCTGATGTCGGACACTTTACGCATGGTGGTGTCGGCAGATAGCGTCATCAAGGCGCTTGTTGTCATTCCCCTGCTGACCACGGTGGGGGCCTTTTTTCCCGCCCGACGCGGCGCAAAACTGAAACCTGTCACTGCGATGTACCACGTAGGTTGATGGAGGTTCTTATGCGACGACTGACCCTCTTTATGGCAACTATTCTGCTCCTCTCTTTGGGCGCCAGTACGGCCCGGGCATTGGACAAGGACGAACTCCAGAAAGTCCTGGAGACCATCGACGAGCGGCAGCGGAACTCGGGCGACTACAAATCCCTGGCCTTCATCCAGACCAAGGAGAAGGACCGTGACGACATCGTCATGGAGGCCGTGGTCTATCGTCGTGACCAGGACGACAAGTTCATGATTCTGCTGCTCAATCCCAAGGCAGAGCGCGGCAAAGGCTATCTGCGCGTCGACAAGAACATGTGGATGTACGACCCTTCTGTTGGGCGCTGGGAGCGGCGCACTGAGCGGGAGCGCATCGCCGGTTCTGACTCTCGCCGGACGGATTTCGATGAATCCCGGCTGGCCGAGGAGTATACGTCTGAGTATCTGGGCGACGAGATGCTGGGCAAGTTCAAAACCTGGCACCTCAAGCTCACCGAAAAGGAGGGCGTGGACGTGCCCTATCCCGTCAGTGAGTTGTGGGTTGATCAGGCGACAGGCAATATCTTGAAGCAGCAGGATTATGCCACCAGCGGCAAGCTGATGCGGACCTCGTACACGCCTCGCTGGAAGAAGAAGTTCAGCGAATCGAAGAAGCAGGAGGTCTGGTATCCGGGCGAAATCAGGATCTACGACGAGGTGGAAAAGGACAACTCTACTATCGTCAAGTTGCAGTCTGTTGACCTGCGCCCCCTGCCGGCCAATATCTTCACCAAGGCATGGCTCGAATCCAAGAGCAGGTGATCCGATGAGATGGCTATTGCTGCTATGCCTGGCCTTTGTGCCGGCCCCTGCCACGGCCCAGGAAGACCCCAGGGAAGCTGACATGTTCGGTGCGGACGCAGCCCCCGGCGCTGAAGAGAAACCTGCTGTCGATGGCAAAGCTCTGGACAGTCTTGATGCCAGTGCCAGCGACCGGGAAGATGCGCTCTTTGGCGGCGAGTACGGGGGGAAGGAGTTCGGGAATCAGGAGTGGGAGTTGCTTACTGAAGACAAGCTTCAGATCGGTGGGATGCTCTACCTGCGGTACGGTGCCTCGGGCTATGATGGCTATGCTTCGGAGCCCACCGCCGCCATGCCCAACCTGCTTGACCTTTACGTGGATGGCCGTCCCAACGATCGGGTGCGTGGCTTCGTCAAAGGCCGGCTGAGCTTCGACCCGGTGACGACCTCTTCCCTATCCCGCATGCCGACGAGCGTGGCCGATGAGATCATGGCTCTTGCCGAGACCATGAAGAACATGCCGGGAGTACCGCAGGAGGCCATTGATCAGATTGACCAGCTGACTGCCCGTCCCGATCCAACGAGGGTGATGCTTGATCAGTTCTGGCTCAAGTTCGATATCGCTAGGCGGGTTTATGTGACGGTGGGCAAGCAGCCCTTGCAGTGGGGTACCACCCGACTCTGGAATCCGGTGGACGTAGTGAACTCTACCCGGCGGGAGCCGCTGACGCTCTTTGACGGCCGCACCGGAGTCAGTGCCCTGAAGCTTCACATACCCATCGAGAGCCTGGCCTGGAACATCATCGGGGTGGTGCTGCTCGAAGGTGCGGATTCCTTGGCTGAGTTGGGGGGGGCCGTACGTCTGGAGATGGCCCTCTCAACTATGGAGGTCGGTTTGACCGGCATGGTGCGATCCGAGGTCCAAGTCGATGGCACGGACATGCTCATCCCCAAGTTGGGTCTGGATTGGTCGGCGGGTATCTGGGAGTTGGATTTCACGGCGGAAGCATCGGCATCCTTCGAGAATGAGACCAGGATGGGGGATTTCACCGTTAGCGACCGCGAGGTGCTGCTGCAAACAGCAGGCGGCGTCAGCTACACGCACAAGTACTCCGCCGATGATTTCCTGGTCGTGGGCCTGGAGTATTTCTTCAATCCTGACGGCCTCAGCAACAAAGAGGGGTATGTGGAGCTTTTCAAGACTCCCGGTGCCTTCACTCCCTTTTACCTTGGGAAGCACTACGGCGCTTGTTACCTGGCCTTGCCCGGCCCCGGAACCTGGGACCACACTAACTTCACCCTCTCGAATATCGCCAACTTCAGCGATATGAGTTTCGTCGGCCGGTTCGACTACAGCGTCTCGGTGCTCACTTATCTGACGGTGCAGGCCTATGCCCAGCTCCACTACGGCGAGCCGCGTGGTGAATTCCGTTTCGGTCTGGCCGAAGGCGAGTTCTTTCCCGGGTCCCCCGAGATTCCCAATCAGTTGTATTCCGTAGGGATTAACCTGCGAATTGATATCTAGTGAATCATTGGACGATGAGGCCGGCCGGTGCGGAATTGATGGTGCCGCACGGGCTTGTGACCCGGCAGTAGTAAGTGCCTGCGTCGCTGCCGGTGGTGTTGCTAATGGTGAGGGTGGCGGAGTGCACGCCGCCCAGTTGGGCATCCTCGGTGAGCGGGGCATCGTCTTTGAACCAGCGGTAGGCCAGATTGTCGCCGGTGGCCGTGACTTGCAGAACTGCCGTGGCGCCGGTGGCCACCGTGGCGGTTGCCGGCTCTTCAACGATGGCTGGGAGTTGTGTGCAGGCCGGGATTCCCTCCAGGCTGATGCAGTCGAGGCGGCGGAGGTGGTCCTTGCCGGCCTTGAGGAAGAACCGGAGCCCGTCCACTGCCCCGCTCAGGGCCACCTCCTGGTATTCCCATTGCGCCATGTCCTTGCCCTTTGCTTCGGCGATCTGGTCTGACCAGAGACCATTGGCACGTACCGCTACGGCGATGCTGCTGCCGACCAGACGGTATGCGTAAGAGAGCTTCACGTTGGCGAAGGATGCTGTCGAAAATGGGGCCCCGGTATACTCAACACAGCGGTCTCCTTTGTACTCACGATAGACGTATCCCTGCACGTCGCCACAGGCATCGATGGCATTGGCATAGAAGGCCACGGTGCCAGGTGCAGGGTTGGTGCAGTCACCCATATAAACGGCCCAACGACCGTTGGCGAAGGGGTCGGAATCGAAGGACTCAGCAAAGATGGTTTCGGCTTTGGTCGGGATGACGCTCAGTGCCACGCCCACCAGGGCCGTCTTGGGGTTTTCGGCGCACTCATCGGTTACGGCAATCTGGGCCACGTGCATGCCTACGGTCAGACCGGCTGCGGCGGGATGGAGGAGTGCGTGGAAGGTTGCCGAACCACCGGGTTCAACAAGGAAATAGCCGGCATCCAGTGAGAGCCAGTCTGCCTCGACGGGGTCGCCAGAGCCATCAGCCAGGTAGATGTGGAGACCCTGAGCCAGAGTGGAGTTATTGGTAATCGAATAGGCGACTGCGGCCGGGGTGGCGGGCATCCCTTCGGGGGCCACGGGGACTTCGTTGGTGGTTAGTTCGAGGGCCCATTCTCCCCCTCCGGGCTCATGGAAGCAACCGCCGTTGAGGCAGGTGTCAACGGTGCACGGGTCATCGTCGCTGCAGTCGATGGAGGTTGCCAGGAGGCAATTGCCGTCGCTACATTTGCCCGCGGTGGCGCAGGGGTCGTTGGTGGGGCACTCCTTACCCTCGTTGATGGGAGTCATGACGCAGCCGCCGAGATTGGGGTCACAGGCGCTCTCGCTGCATTCGGTGTTAAGATCCTGGCAGTACACCAGCGCATCTGCCACGCAGGTGCCAGCCTGGCACGCATCGCCCAGGGAGCAGCTGTTGCCATCGTCGCAGAAGCTGCCGTCGCTGAGTTGGGTTGTTTCGCAAAGACCGGTGGAGGGGACGCAAAGGTTCTTAATGCAAGCCAGGTCCGCCGAGTCGTCGCAAGGTGCCGGGATGGTAAACAGGTTGGTCTTGCAGATGCCGTCGCTGCAATGTAAGGAGCCGTTGCAGAGACTGTTATCATCAAGGGGCAGGCAGTCCGCATCGACCTTGCACTTGCAGCCATCAAGCTCGGAGTTCAGGAACCCGGCACACTCCCCTTCCACGCAGTAGTCGTCCTTGGTGCAAATATTGCCGTCATCGCAGTCGGTGCCGTTAGCCAGAGGCACCAGCACGCACTCCCCGAGGTTGGGGGCGCAAACATTTTCGATGCAGGAGGGGGGAAGCGTGAGGTCGCAGGTCACGACGGTCTCTTGGTTGAGGACACATTCGTTACCAAAGCACTCAAGGACGCCGGTGCAAAGATCACCGTCGCCATATAGCTGCTCGCAGTTGTCCGCGCTGGGCTTACACTCCCCGCAAGTGGGGCTGTAGTCGCCCGGCTGACAGGCCCCGTCGCCGCAGTGGTCATTCTCGGTACAGGGGTTGCCATCCTCGCAGGGCTGTTGGTTGGGGGTGTGCATGCAACCTTTGTCAGGGTCGCAGGAGTCACTGGTGCAGAGATTGTCGTCGCTGCAATCCTTGGCCCCGATGCCGGTGCAGAGGCCGGTGGCCGTACAGTAGTCCTGGGCGCTGCACTGGTTGCCATCGTCGCATAGTGCGCCTTCGTTCTTGGGGAAGACTGCGCAATCGCAGGTTGCTCCGTTCCACCCGAGGCGTTGGCACTGCTCCAGCTTGATGTCCGGGTAGTCGGCGGGATTGCATTGCTTGAAGGGACAGTCGGGGAGATCGACCGGGGTCATTTCCGGGAGAGAATCGGGGGGCGCTACGTCCAGGGCAATGCTCTCGGGTTGCACGAGGTCCGGAACGTCGGGGTAGCTGCCATCGGGGTCCATGAAGAGCTGCGGTTGTGGCGGTGCTGCGCACGCCCATAGGAGAACCACCGTTACCACCGTGAATCTGTCAACCCGTGCCATCGAAGCCTCCCCGCGCGAGCGGATTGTACAGACCGGGGCGGTTGGCTGCAAGGCGGTTTGACGTGGTGTTGTTGGGATGGCGTTTGACGTGGTGTTGGTGTTCGGAATGGGATTAATTGAGGTCCAGGGCTGAAGCCCTTCGCTGGGCACTTAGGCCCTGCGGGCCTGGGGGTGGGGCGGGGTTATCCTCGAGCAAGTCGAGGCAGATTTCTCGCGTCGGCTGCAGCCCCCGTGAGGGGGCTAATTACCCAGCCCGGTCCTTCAGGGCCGGATTAATTAATCCCATTCCGAACAACAATACTGCGTCACCCGGCGTCTCCGTCCCGCTCCACCCCATTCCGATTACGTACACTGCGTCAGGCATCGTCACGGCGCGATTTGCGAAAACCCCAATTGAATATCTTGTGCGGTTGGCAACACGCCTCTCCCTCAGTACAATGCCCGCAACACGAACAGAGGTTTGCCATGTATCGATGGTTGCTATTGGTCGGGATTCTCGTTGCTTGCTCGGGTACCGGACGAGAGGGGTTGAACACAGATTCAAAGGGCCAGGCTGACGGGATTGTGGGGAAGGTTGATGGTGGTGGGGAGGTGGCTGCGTCGGATGTGATTGGCGGTGCGGAAGTTGTGGCTGACCTCGTGGATGGCGGGACGGTGGACTCGGGCTGCCAGCAGTGCATCGACGTTTTGCCCATCGATACCCATCCGGAAATTGCGCCCGACATCGACTCGGACCTGCCCATGGCCCCCGTCGGCTGTTGCTACACTGACGACGACTGCCCCCCCGACACTGGCGGTGCGACGGTCTTCTGCGTTGGCCAGAACACTGCTCCCGATGGCCTCGGCGTCTGCCTGGGACCGCCGCCTGAGGCGGGGTGGTGTTACGCTGACGGTCATTGCGGGCCGGGCCAGGAGTGCCATGGGTCGGCAGTCTGCGGCTGCAATATCGACTGCGACCCGCCCTATCTGGGCCCGGGCATTTGCGTGCCGGAGGGACCGGCTTGTGCCCCCATCGATACGAGTTGGGTCAAGGAGATCTGCAATGCTGCCAGCGTCGTTGTCTGGGATGGCGAGAAGTGCATCGCGACGTGTCCCGGTTGCTGTGGCTGCGAGCCATTTTGTGACTTGACCTTCCAGTCTTTCGAAGAGTGTCAGCAGCAGTGCGATGCGGTGCCCATCTGCTCGACTTACATCGGCGCGCTGGCGGACGAGCCATACGTGTACAAGCTGGCCCCGGGAAGCTGTATCGAACAGGAAGGCATGGCCGGTCCATGCAAAACGGACGAGCACTGCCCGAGCGGCTTTCCCGACGGCACCGATGCAGGTGATTGGTGCGTCTTTGGCAACTGTGTATTTTGTTGGAACGACAGTCAGTGCCCGCCATCGCAGCTTTGCCGGGCAGGGCGATGCGTGGCCCCGGTATCTGGCGATGCCAACTGCCCTGAGCTGACCTGCAATGCGCCGAATTGCAAGATCATCACCCCCTCCGAGCACCCCTGCCCGGTCTGTGTTTGTGATTCTGACTACGGGATTGCGTGTAGCTCTGATGAGATGTGCCAGGTGCTCAGCTCGCACCCCTATGCCGCTTGCGTCAACGGTCGCTGTGCTGATTGCCGCAACGACCATGACTGTCCGTCCGTCTGGGGGCCCGGCGGGGAGACTTGTGTGGCCCCGGGCATCTGCTACGAAATGACGCCGCCTGCCTCCTGGATCTATGGCACCTGGCTCGTCGGGTGGTCGGGGGGGATGGACCACTTCAGCTACTTCCGCTTTGAGCCCGATGGTACATTGCGGCGGGGGCACTACGAGGCTGATGGTCCCTGGTCCGACGACATTCCGGGGTGGCCCTGCTACGATTCGGCTATTGAGACATGGCCGAAGCTGGGAAGCTGGGAACCCGAAGTGACGCAGTCCGGGTTTCTGGTGCTGCGGGTATCACTCAATGTCGGTTGCGACCCGGGGGCGGGTTTCTCGGGGCGCTGGATGTTCTCGCCGGATGACAACTGGTTGGATGCGGTGGTGTTCGATGTGGACAGTGATAACCAGTTGATGGCGTTGCGGGTGCCCACTGAGGCTTGTCTACCTGACATGTCGTTGTGTGGTTCGCCGCAGGAGTACATGCCCTGGTAGCTATTGCGGCGGCTCCAGCACGGGCGGTTGTTCCCGCTGGGGCGGGGACTTCTGAAATTCCAATTCCGAGAGCAATAGCGATGGCGTGATGGTGGAGACGGGGATGAACCCTGACTCTGCTCCGCAGTACCCATTGAACAGGATTGGTTCACTGCCCACGGCCTGCACTTTCATGAGGCTCGCCAGGGGAGTTCCCACCAGTTCCACGCCGCGCACGAGGGTTTCATCGCCCGATTCCAGGTCGACCTTGTAAACCAGCCGGGCCACCCCCTTGAAGGCCTGGAATCCCCAACTTGAGGTATTGGTCGCGCCCCCTGCTGCGCTTCGCAAAATGATGGCGAAGGGCTTGCCCTGGGCTTTGGCCTCAGCCATGAGGCGCTCTTTGAGTTCAGGCTCGGAGACAGTTTGCGTGCTTCGCATGACTAGTGTGCCCATGCGCGCCACCGGGGCCTGGGTGTTCGAGGCGCGGGCATGCCCATTGGAGACCTTGAGTCCTTTTGAGGGGCGGCGCGTAAGGAGGAAACCGGCGAGCTTGCCGGCCTCCACCAGGATTGCCTTTTGCGCCACCACGCCCTCATCGTCGTGAGTGTAGTAGCCATTGATGCCCTGGTTTCCAAAGCTGGCCAGGGTGGGGTCGTCGACGATGGAGATGGATTCAGGGAGAATCTGGTCACCCACCTTGCCGGAGAAGGTGCTGCCTTCGTCGATACCGTTCTGGCGGTGCCCTTCCAGGCGATGTCCTAGGGCCTCATGCAGGAAGACGCCTGCGGTGTCACCAGCGAGCAGGGTTGGACCGCTGTAGGGCTGGAGAATCTCTGCCTTGCGGAGGGCGTCGAGTTCTTCGACCATGGCATCGAGGAGGCGGGTGACCTCCTTTTCCGATGGGATCTGGTCGATGGTGCGGGCATAGACAACCATGTTGTGGGGTATCACAGAGCCGTCGTCGGCTCGTGCAGAGGCCTCCGCCGAGAAGGCGAAGTAGGTATCTGAAGTGAAGACCAGCGACCCTTCCGAGTTCACGAAGTAGCGGTTGTAGCGGGTGGCATCGAAGCTTACCCAGGAATCGTGAATGAAGGCTTTCTCGGTGAGTCGTTGGGATAGTCTGGTGACGATCTTTTCGTAGGGGTCAATGTCCTCGATGCGTTGCGCCGGTGTGGCCACGTGCCGGGAGACGGGTGAGTCGCTGAAGCAGCCGACGAATTCCGGGTCGTCGGCCTGGTAGACGCGCTGGGCTTTGACCTTCAGGTAACTTGCCACCGCCTGCTTGTACTCCTGGTCGGTGATGAGCCAAAGGGAGCGGCGCAGAGCTTTGTCGTCGTCCACCAGGGGGGCGCGTCCGGCAAATGGTTGGAAGCGAAAGGGCATGTCGAACCCGGAGAAGGGGTCCAAGGAGTTGTCCAGCGCTGGTGAGCCGACGCGGACGTCGACGCCGACGTGGCGAACGGTTTCTGCACGCTTCATCACCGGGGCGCCGAAGCGGGAGGTGACGTTGACTGCCTCGGTCTCGCGCATGAGATAGGAGATGAAATAGGGACCCGGGTAGTCGGGCAGGACCAGACCTTTGACGTTGCGGTCCAGCTCCTGCTGCATGGACTTGAGCACTCCCTCAGCTTCGCTACTCTGGGCGGTACCGACGAGCATCACGGAGAAAGCAACTAGGAGCAGAATCTGTGGTCTCATGAAACCTCCTGCGTCTTGTTCGGCTTAGGACCCAAACAGAACAATGACAGCGAGAACGGTGCCCAGGTTCCAGAGGGCGTGGGTAATTACCGCGGCCCAGAGGGAACGGGTTGTGTGATAGACGATGGCCAGCAGGACTCCCAGTCCGAAGAGGGGCAGAAAGGACTCGATGGAGAGGTGGACTGCGGCAAAGACTGCGGCAGAGAGCAAGATGGCATTGGATAGCGAGTAGAATCGCCGGAACTGCTGAAAGAGAAACCCTCTAAAGAAGAACTCCTCGAAGAGTGGGGCCAGGACCGAGACGTTGAAGAGTAAGAGCCAGAAATCGGTTCCACTGCCGGCATCGACGAGGATGGGAATGGCCGGGTTGAGTCCATCTTCACCACCGCCAAGCAGAAGCGTTGAGAAGACGGTAAGGAAGGCGACCACGGGAACCGCCACGAGATAGCCGACAAATCCGAGTGCCAGGTTGCGGGGGGTGGCGCTGGCGAGATCCAGGTCAACTGCGACGAACAGATTCGGGGAGCGCATCATGCCCCGTTTGGTGACCAGGAAGATGCCAACAGATGCGCTGACCAGGTACCCGACGAGAAGGACGGAGGCTGAGGACAGACTCTCTTTGAGGCTGGGTAGCAAGAGCCAGGAGATGGCATTTGGCAGGGTGAACCAGGCGGCAAAGAGCAGATACGTGTAAACGGGGGGGACGCCAAACATGCTGCGTTCCAGGACGGACTCCGGGCGCGCGAAGCGGGCGAGGATGCGAGGCGAGAGGGCCAGCAACACGAGGCCGGCGAGGAAGCAGACCATGAGGACGCCAAAGAGGATGGAGGTGCGGGCGGCCCATGGTGCGAGAGCCTTCTCCAGGCGTTGGTCGGAAGGGGGAGTGGCAGCGGCTCCTGGGCCCCAGCGCTCCAACGCCAATGCGGTGAGCCACTCTGGCAGTGCCGAGGCCTCCAGGTCGTCGGCCAGCCGCGCATAGTCACGGGTACTGCCAGTCTCCAGCAATTCGCGGAATGGATCGTGCAGTTCGAAAGTCAGCTTGCCGGCATCGATGAGCTTGTGGGCCTCCTCGTCGAGCCCCATGGCGAGGCATGCCACGGCGAGTTGACTAATTACCGGCTTGCGTTCTTCCGGAGCCATCTCTGCAGTGACTTGCAGCCAGGTTTCAGGGGAGAAGAGGTCCAGGCGATCTGGTGGCTCTGCAGTCTCTGTCGCATCCTGATTTGCGGTAGTGTCATCCGGCGGTGGTTCGAAGGACTTCAGCATGCTCTCAAGCTTCATCTCGAGGATGGCGCTGCGCACCAGGAATCTGCTCATGCGTTCGGTGGGAGCTTGCTCCGATGCGCCGCGAAAGATGACCGGGAAGGCCAGCGCAGTAATGACAAAAAGGGCTGCTGCTATCTGCTTTTCACGGTCTGGCATGGGGTAGTCTCTAAGTGATTTCGTAGCCTCTGCGGTTAACCGCAGCCATGCCGACGACCAAATAGAGCATTGTCATTGCCAGCAGGTACTCCGGGAGTTGGTGCGTGACGATGAGGATGGGCATTACGGCGACATTTAAAACGGTGAAGTAGTTAACGAATTTTGACGATCTTCGCACCAGTTTTGGAAGGTATACCTGGGAGACCATCGCGATTCCAAGAATGACCAGCAGGGCAGGCAGCCAGACCCCGGTGACGGCAATCAGGTTGTACTTGACCAGAACCAGCATCAGGGAGGAAAGAAGGGCCCCGCACATAGTGGTGGGGATCCCCTGGAAGTTGCGCTTGAGCCCTTCGCCGCGGTGCTCGATGGTATTGAACTTGGCCAGTCGGATGGCGCCGGCGACGGCATAGATGATGGCCGAAGCGTAGGCGATAATCATCCCCGGTGGTTCCGCGAGGGCCTGACCCGGCGCAGTTATTGCTGCGGCGACGAGGATGCCCGGGGAGACACAGAAGGTGACGAAATCAGAGAGGGAATCAAGCTCTACTCCGATCTGGCTGTTGGCGTTGAGCAACCGGGCCATGGTTCCGTCGAGTTTGTCCACGACGACACATGCCGCCAGGAGCCAGGCCGCGTTCCAGAAGTCACCCCGAATGGAAAGAAGGATGGCAACAACGCCCAAGCCCAGGCCGAAACAGGTGATAAAATTGGGTACGACAAAGGCCAGTCGTTGCTTTTTCGACGGCAATGGTGGCCTCTAGAAGGTGAAGAAGGTTTCCTGGGAAGCGTATTTCTCAAGGGAGTCAACAACGTCGGCAAAGTCGACGGCCTCGCCGGCCATCCTGACGTCAGCCATGTTCTGGAGGAGAGTGCCCACCAGTACACCCAGGTTTTCGAGTTCCATTTTCTTGTCAGCGGTGATGCGCTCCATGAGGGGCTTCAGGTAAGGCCTGAGGTCCATCTTGTAGAGATTCTCAATGCGTGCAGTGAGCTTCTTGCCGTCCGTGGTGTTGACCTTGATCTTGCGGAACTGGCGAACCTCTTCCACCTCTTTCTTATCAAAGACTTCGATGAGGCGCTTCTCGGTTTCCGGTTCGCCCTTGCCGCCACAGGTGGGGATTTCAAGTTCCATGGCAACGGGCTCGCAGATCTCCTTGGTGGTCAGCTCTTTGTCCAGCTCTGCCTTGGCATTCTTGGCAATCTCGACGACGCCAATGAGGGGCAGGGATTCCTTCTCGTCATCAGTCTTGATGCCGTGGACTAGGACTTCGCCCTTGATGTCTGCAGGCATACCGCCGCTCTGAAGGTATTCTTCGAGGAGTTCGATGCTGATATAGAGGCTCTCAACCCGGTTGCGCAGTTTGTTGGCCCGGTCGGCGAACTCAAGCAGCTTGGCGCCGAGTTCGGTGCTATAAAGTTGGCCCTTCAAGATGGTGGCAACGGAGTATCCTTCGATGTTACGCAGATACTCCTTGCATAGGGTCTTGAG
>CALGBT010000872.1 GCA_937884235.1 uncultured Pseudomonadota bacterium | reverse complement strand
CAGACGTGTGCTCTTCCGATCTGACAAGGCCAGCTTCGAGATCCGAGTGACGGTTCCCGAAACGTGGGAAGTGGCGGCCCCGGGGAAGCTGCTGCAAGTTGACCAGGGGAACGTAGTCCGCTCCTTCCACTGGCTCTCCGACTGGCCGCTGCCCACCTACCTGATGCACTTCGCCGCGGCCCCCTACACGGTAATCGAAGAAGAGCATGACGGCATTCCGTACCTCTACTTCCTCCATCCCACCGAGTGGGAGGTGGCCCAGGCGACGCTCAACCATGCACCCACCGCCATGGCCATGTTGCAGGAGCGCTACGGTGACTACCCCTTCCCCAAAGTGGGGTTCGATGAGATCAATCTGGGGGGGGCGGTGGAGCAACCCAGTTGCGTCTCCATCGGCACCCAGATCTTCGCTGCCCCGGAGGATTTCGCCGACGTCGTTGCCCACGAAATGGCCCATAGCTGGTTCCAGGGTCTCGTCACCATCGCCGACTGGAAAGATCTTTGGCTCAGCGAGGGGCTGGCCACCTACCATGAGGCGCTCTACTACGGCTACCTGAATGGCCCTGAAGCTGAGCAGGACTACGTGGCCAGCCTGGCGCTGAGCTATCGCACCAACGCCCAAGCGGTTGAGGGATTCTTCCCGGTTTACGATCCCCAGCAGATGTGGGGAGTGACAGTCTATCGCAAGGGTGCCCTCGTCTTTCACATGCTGCGCTATCTGGTGGGTGACGTTTCTTTTGAGGCCCTGCTCAACGATTACCTTGCCGAATTTGGCGGAGGGAATGCCAGCACCGCCGATTTCCAGCAGGTGGCGGCGGAGAGTTCGGGTGTCGACCTGCAGCCCTTCTTTGATGAGTGGGTTTACGGCGTTGGCTACCCGCAATTCCAGGTGGCCTGGCGTTTCGCCGATGGTCAGCTTGACGTGCGGGTGGCGCAGGCCCAGCCCGACGAGTGGGCGACCTTCACCAGTCTGCCTCTGGATTTGCTTGTTCACGGCCAGTATGGGGCGTACCAACTGCTCAGCGTCGAGCTGACCGGGCGCGTCACCACGACAACTTTCGAGTTGGCCTTCGAGCCCAGTGAATTGGCGGTTGATCCGGCGGGCTGGTGGCTCCTCAAATCGACCTTCGTGGACTATCCGAAATCCCCGGTGGAATTTGTTGAAGTCGCGGAGGGCCCTCCCCTCACAACAGATATCTCCACCGTCGAGCCAGTGGAAATCGTGGAATTCGTGGAGACCATGGGTACTGCTGACGCCCAGGTCGAGTCAGAAACGGGAAGACCCGGAGGTGGCTGCAACGCCAGTGACCGCGGGGGATGGCCGGGGATGCTACTGGCAGGCCTGCTGCTGGCCTTCGTCGGCCTGATGCGGCAGTGCCGCCACCAAAGCCGCGGCAATCAGTAAGCCAGCAAACAACGGAATCAAGGCACTTCTTCTTCGGGCGGCGGCGGGACATCCTGAATCTTGATGCCGCCCTGAACGTGGACGTAGCTGCCGGTGTGGGTGAGTTGCTGCAGGTCGATGGCGAGTTCCTTGCCATCAAGCGAGCCCGGCTCCTGGGGCTCCGGGCCCTGGTTGGGCAAGAGACCGCCCAGATTGATGGTGGGCAGGGCAAAGCTGATGGGCTTGTCCTGGAAGCTCTCGAGCAACTTCGGGATCATGGTATCGGTGAGGAGGCTGATGAGCATCGCCTCCTTGCCCTTCCACTCTTCGTTGACGGAGACAATGTCCACAATCACGTATTGGGGTTGCTCAATGGCCAGTGCGATTTCGGGACCGGCATCTCCTTCCACCACAGCCAGGTCAGCCTCCAGCGCGAGGAACAGATACATATCGAGATCAGCAGGAACGCCCAGCATAGAAAGCTTGGCTTCCACGTAGAAATCGCCAATCTGGGCAGTCAGCTTGTTATCGGCGTTGCAGGAGGTGATAGCTGGCGGCAGGAGAGGACCAGTGTCGAGAATCAGGTCGGCAACTCCGTACTTGCCGACGTCCGTGCCCATCTCCGCCAGGGCCTCCGAGGTGACATGAAGGTGCAGGCCCCCGTTGGCCCAAAGGCTGTAGAGGGCCTGGTTCACGAGGTCAATGTGTCCGGCCAGCTCCAGTGGTGCCGGGGCCGCCAGGTCGAAGGCGAAGTCAGTATCGTCGGTGCCCAGGCATTGACCTCGCCCCAGGCTGCCAGGGGTCTCAATGCCGATGGCGTTGTCGGCGGTGATGGAGAGCCGGACATCGAGGTCGGCTCCGGCAGTGGTGAAGTAGGCCTTATCGAAGCGCATGGCGAGGCGCAGCAGCACGGGATCGTTGCCTGGCACAAAGCCGTCGAGGGGGATTTCAATGGGGGCTCCCAGCGTCTCGGCCAGCGTCTCGGTCAAGCCGCCAACCATTCCTTCGACTTGCTTCTTGAACTCGTCCTGGAGCAGATTGGCCACGGTCCCCTGGAAGAGGTCGATGAGCCAGTTGAGCAGTGTCCCGGGGATGCCACCGAGCTTAATCTGGAGATTGTCGAAGAGAACGTCGGTCTGGCTAACATTGACTATCAGATCACCGGTCTGAGACGCGGAGATCTCGATCATGGCTTGTGCAAGGAGCGCATTGGCAGTAATGGACCCGCTGAAATCGGCGCAGCCAAAGGCATCGGTGACGATGGCGAAGTCGCCGCTGAAGTTGGGAATCGTGATGTGGAGCTTGACGCCGCCAGCGACGGGTTCCAGCTTCACATCCGGCTGACCGTAGGTGATGTTCTCGATGTAGAAATCGTACTTGCCCCACAGGCAGAGCACCGAAAGATCCTGTCCCGTGACCACCGGGTTGGGCAGCAGTGCGCCGATATCGAGATCGGCCAGGATGACCTCGAAGAGATAGGTCAGGTTGTCGGGGGCAGACTGGTCCGGATTGTAGAAGAGCAGGTCATCCAGGTAGGCGAGCAGGCCGTGATTGACCAGGGCCAGATCGAGTTGGCCCGCACCATCCGGAAGGTACTCATTGGAGAAGAGAAAGGACCTCGTGGAGCGGCTCTCATTGCCAAAGGTATCGGCGGCGGTGACATCCACAATATTGAGGCCGTGGACGACGTTCATGGGGGCGCCAAAAGAGCCATCTGAACCCAGTGCCAGCGTTTCGCCGTTCAATTGCGCCTCAGCCACTTCCCCCAACTCGTCGACAACCTGGCCCGAGACGAGCACAACCTGCTCACCGGTGAGCATGGCACCACGAGCTGGAGTGGTAATCATGATGATGGGTCCTGTGGCATCGCTGACGGCTGTTCGATTGGCACAGAGGTCGGGAAGCTCCAGCAGGCAGGAGGCCACCAGCACATTGCCCTCGCCGACGAATTTGAAGGTGCTCTCATCGCCGGTCTCGGCGACGCTCCCCGGGGTCAGCTTGAGTGGCCCCAAGGCCCCTACCACGACCTCGTCGCCGGCGGCATTGAAGCCCACTGCCGATACGGTAATGGTCTCGCCAATTGTGTAGTTTTGAAGCTCCGGGTCGAAGACCAGTTCCAGTGCCACCGGACCCTGTTCTGGCGAAGTTCCTGGGTCTTCATCTGTGCCGTCCAGACTGCGAATGTCTGTGCTAGCCGCGTCGTCGCCAGCCTGCTGCGCATCACCGTCACTACTTCCGCCACACCCATTGCTGACCAGCAGCAAGACCAGTAGCAATTTGAGAGAGCCTTGGCGCACCATTGTCATTCCCCCCGAGCCGTTCACCAAACGGCGACACTGTACGCAAGGATTGGCGGGTACGCAACGTTTTGACGCACACGCACAGGGCTGTTTCTGCGTGTGCTTTGGGCGCATCCCTGATTTGATTCTCAAGTTCCGGTCCCCACACTCGGCAATGTCATCCCGAACGGCGGCCTGCCGCCGGAGGGATCTCTGCGTGGCTTGGCAGTGCCGTAGAAGAGACCGGGTGGTGCCCGAAGATCCCTCGCCGGCCGTCGGCCGGCCGCGGGATGACCGGTGGGAAAGGGGGGCGCTGGTGAATGAATGGTCTTTTGTCGCTTCTCGGCCACGGCCCCCAGTCGGCTGAAAATGGCACGATGACACGAGCAGAGCATTCCCCACATTTCCTTTCCTTCCCGGCACTTATCTGAGCGGGTCTGAGAACGAATATCCGAGGACCGGCACGACGTGCAGCCAGAATCAGATCACGGATGCCTCCTGTGCTTTCCACGCTCTTGTGTCGCAGGGCGGCTCAGAGTATTATCGAGCCTGGCTTGGGCAGTCTCAGCGAGAGCACCATCCAGGGGAGTCCAGATGACTGAAGCGTTGAAGGCACGCGCACTACTGCTTTTGGTATTCACCGCGTTTCTATGGGCTTGCAGCGATGGCGGGATTCAAGGTCTCACCGTGCCAGACGCGCTGGTGCCAGACGTCACGCCAGAAGTGGTCTTTCCGGAGACGGTCTTTGAGAAGGAGGTCTTTCCGGAAGTTGCCGCCGATGGCCGTTGGGATATTTACGACCCCGGTTGCGCACCGGGTGATGGCTGCTTTGGCGATCTCTGCGACGACAACAGCCAGTGCCTCTCCGGCTGGTGCGTAGAGCACATGGGCGAGGGGGTATGCTCCCAGCCCTGCCAGGAGGAATGCCCAGTGGGGTGGAGCTGCCAGGAAGTGGCAGGCACCTTCCCCGACATCGTCTTCATCTGCGTCTCGGACTTCGCCAACCTCTGCAAGCCTTGCGTCGACGATGCTGGGTGCATGAGTCCGGTTGGCAACCAGGACAAATGCGTACCTTATGGTTTCGAAGGGGCCTTTTGCGGCGGCTTCTGCGATCTGAAGTCCATCTGCCCCGTCGGCTTTGATTGCCTGGAAGTGGCTCTGCCCAACGGCCAGACCAAGAGCCAGTGCGTGGCGGCAGAGGGCAACTGCCCGTGCACCCAGAAGTCCATCAAGCTGGGTCTCTCGACAATTTGCCAATCGGACAACGAATTCGGGCAGTGTCCGGGCTCCCGCATCTGCGAAGAAGCGGGCCTGACGCCCTGCAACGCCACTGCTGCGGTGGCGGAAATTTGCAATGGTGCCGACGATGATTGTGACGACAACGTTGACGAAGGGCTGGGGAGCGAGAGCTGCGGCATTGGCGAGTGCGAGCACAGCGAGCCGCTTTGCGCCGACGGCAAAGCCAACGAGTGCGACCCCATGGCCGGCGCATCGGATGAGGCCTGCAACGGCAAGGACGACGACTGCGACGGAGAGATCGACGAGGACTTCGAAGATGCCAATGACGACGGCATCGCCGACTGCATGACCGACGACGACGATGGCGACGGCATCCCTGATGGCCAGGACAACTGTCCCCTCATCGCCAATCCAGGCCAGGAGGACGTGGACTCCGACAACATCGGTGATCTCTGTGACGAAGATGATGACAACGATTTGACCCCGGACGGAGAGGATTGTGCGCCGCTTGATCCAGCGGTCCACCCTGGGGCTGAAGAAGTGTGTAACGGCAAGGATGACGACTGCGACGGCGTGGTCGACGAGGGCTTCCTAGATATCGACATCGATGGCATCGCCGACTGCGTCGATGATGACGATGACAACGATGACCTGGACGACGAAGAGGACAACTGCCCCTTGGTTCCCAATCCAGATCAGATTGATACTGACAAGAACGGCGCCGGGGATGCTTGCGACGGCGACGATGACGGTGACGGCATACCCGACGACGGCGATAATTGCCCGCTGGTAGCAAACCCCAACCAGCCTGACCAGGACGGGGACGGCATCGGCGACGCATGCGACGATGACGTGGATGGCGACGGCATTCCCAACGGTGACGACACCTGCCCACTGATTCCCAACGAGGGGCAGCTGGACACTGACCAGGATGGCAAGGGCAACGTCTGCGACGAGGATGACGACAATGACGGCGAGGACGACCCCACCGACTGTGCCCCCCTCGACCCCGAAGTCAGCCACCTGCTACCCGAAGTCTGCAACGGCAAGGACGACAACTGCAACGGCATGATCGACGAGCCCAACTCGCAGGGCTGCGCACTTTATTATCTTGATGTCGACAAGGACGGGTTTGGGGAAGCGGAGTTCAGCAGCTGTCTGTGCGGCCCCGATGCGCTCTACCTGACGCAGGAACCGGGCGACTGCAAGCCCTTCGATGCGCTGATCCACCCAGCAGCTGCCGAGGGCTGCGACGGCATCGACAACAACTGCAACGACGAAATCGATGAGGGGTCACCTGACACTGACGGCGACGGCGTGGCCGATTGCCTGGACGATGACGATGACGATGACGGCCTTGATGACAACGACGACAACTGCCCCGGCGTCGCCAACCCCGACCAGACCGATACCGACAAGGATGGCAAGGGTGACGCGTGCGACAACGACGATGACGACGACGGTATCAACGACGACGAAGACTGTGCCCCCCTGGATGACGAGGTCTTCCCGGGCAATGTCGAACTCTGTGACGGCAAGGACAACGACTGCGACGAGACTGCGGACCTCTTCGAGGAGGAGTGTTCTTCGGAGTGCGAAGTGGGCGTCAGGTTCTGTGATGGTGGCAAGTGGGGACCTTGCTCGGCGCTGGTTTCGAAGACCTGCACCGATTTCGCTACTTGCAAGCAGGCTCCCATGTGCCTGGATGTCTGCCCGCTGCCGCCCGTGGAGATTTGCAACGGTATCGATGACGATTGTAACGGGCAGACCGACGAGACGTTCACTTGCACACCTGGCCAGAACGATGGCGAAGGATGCGGCAGCTGCGGCACTCGCCAGCGCCAGTGCACCGACCAGTGCGCCTGGGGCGACTGGGGTCAATGCGCTGGCGAAGGCGTCTGCCAGCCGGGCGTCGAGAAGGATGACGGGGCCTGCGGCCACTGCGGCGTGGATCATTTCCAGTGCAACCAGCAATGCCAGTGGCAGCACGTAGGGTGCATCGGCGAAGGAAGCTGCTCCCCGGGCGATAAGGAAGACGACCTCTGTGGCCTGTGCGGCAGCAAGACCAGGGTTTGCGACGATAAGTGCACCTGGGGCAAATGGACGCCTTGTGTTGGCGAAGGCGGCTGCACCCCCGGAGACCAGCAAAGCGAGGCCTGCGGCAACTGCGGAGCCAAGACGCGCACCTGCAGTGACGGCTGCCAGTGGGGCGATTGGACCGGCTGCCTGGGCCAGGGCGTCTGCGGCCCCGGGGCTGAAGAATCGGGTGACTGCGGGCTCTGCGGCACCCAGAAGCGAGTCTGCACAGAACTGTGTGCGTGGGACTCCTGGGGCGAGTGCGGAACCCAAGGGGCGTGTGCCCCCGGGCAACTGGATACCCAATCCTGCGGCAACTGCGGTACCCAGACCCGCACCTGCAACGGGCTCTGCCAGTGGAACGACTGGGCGGTCTGCTCCGGGCAGGGGGTCTGTGCGCCGGGGGCCAGTGATTCCGCCACCTGCGGACTGTGCGGCACGCAAACCCGAACCTGCACCGAGCAATGTGCCTGGGGCAACTACGGCGGCTGCGGTGGCCAGGGGACGTGTTCTCCCGGCCAACTGGAGTCGCAATCGTGCGGTAACTGCGGCACCCAATACCGCACCTGCAACAACAGCTGTGCGTGGCCTGCCTGGGGTGGCTGCGGTAGCCAGGGGGTCTGCAAACCGGGCACATCGCAATCGTGCGGCCTGTGCGGCTCGCAAACCTGCATGAACAGTTGTCAGTGGGCCGGCTGTGGCAACGAGGGGATTTGCTCCCCCGGTTCCACCAGCACTTCGGGCTGCAGTACCTGTCGGGCCAAGAGCTGTACAAACCAGTGCCAATGGGGCGACGTCTGCTCCGGCTGCTCTGGCTGCAACAACAGCATGAACAAATGCGGCATCGGCTGCCCGTCGGGTTACCACCCGTCCGGCTACAGCTGCAACCTTTCCTGCGGCAGTTGTTGGAACGACAATCAGACCACCTGCAAACCCGACTGCGGTACGAACTTCAACAAGTGTGGGATAGGATGTCCCACGGGCTATCACGCTACGGGCTACAGCTGCAATCTTTCATGCGGCAGTTGTTGGAACGACAACCAGACGTCCTGCGCCCTCGACACGGGCAGCCAGTTTAACAAGTGCGGCATCGGCTGCCCGTCGGGGTACAACGCCACGGGGTATAGCTGTAACCTCTCCTGCGGGAGCTGCTGGAACAACAATCAAACTACATGTAAGAAGTAGTCGCTCACCCTGTCAATCAGCACATTCGGAGAATCGGAGATGCCCCCAATCTATCTTGACTACAATGCCACTACTCCGCTGCACCCGGGGGTAGTGGAGGCGATGTTGCCATTTCTGGAACTGCATTTTGGCAACGCTTCAAGTTCACACTGGTATGGTCGGCAAACTGCGGAGGCGGTGGTGCGGGCCAGGGGGGAGGTGGCATCGTTGTTGGGGGCTGAGGCGGCGGAGATTACGTTTACGAGTGGCGGCACGGAGTCCAACAACCTGGCGCTGGTGGGGGTGGCGCGGGCGTTGCGGGAAAAGGGGCGGCATATTGTGTCGAGTGCCGTGGAGCATCCCGCCGTGGAGAATGTGCTCTGCTATCTGGAGAGCGAGGGGTGGCGGGTGACCCGGGTGGCGGTAGACGGGACGGGTCAGGTGAATCCGGCGGAG
>CALGBT010000871.1 GCA_937884235.1 uncultured Pseudomonadota bacterium | reverse complement strand
CCCGCACAAGAACGCTCCCGATTGCGGTAACTCCGCCTGCGCCAACGCCACCATCCTTCCCGTCAACGTCCGGATTTCCCATTGCGCGTGAAGGTCCATGCGCAGCCGGGCCAGATGATACAACTCCCGCAGGTTGGTCTTCACAATCACCGACCGACAATGGGCATTGGTCAGGAGGTAGGCCGCGGCATCTCCCAATTGCCCCTTGAGCTGCTCAACCGCAGCCCCGGCCTCACCCGCCAGCTGCCTGAAACGACTCTCCAGGCCAGCTGCCGTAACCGATGGGGGAACGCAGACTCGGATCCCAAGATGATAGGGCTGAGCCAGTAGCGTCGCCATCCGATGGCGCTTAAGCTGTCCAAAACAAGCAGCAGAGCAACTCATCTCGAAACTCAAGTCCACCAACTCAAACAACCGCGGCGCCGCCGCGTGACAATCCGCAACCTGATAGTAGCGCTCAGCCAGTGATGGACCCGACTCATGCCGCCCTCCCCAGGCCATTATCGAGTCCTCCATGCCACCACGCCCCTGCACCACCGCAGCCGCAGACGCCAACAGCGCCTCCGCCTCCGGCGTCACGTGAAGCAATCGGACCTCTCCAGGGGCCGTCCGCTCCCCGAGCTGCCAGGGGCCAATCAGCGGCTCCGCCAGCACCCCGTCCGCGGCCGTCGGCTCAGTGTAGCGCACCAATGAGGGGGCCACCGCCACCGCCCCCTCAACCAGCGCCTTGCCCACCGCCCGGGTCTCCGCCAGATGACTGCCCTTGAGGCGTCTCGCCATGGCCGCCAGGCTACGAGCATTAAGCGTCATCCCCAGCTGCCCCGTGGTCGCCAGAGGAAGCAGGTACCGCGCATCTTCCTTGGCAAAAACCTCCCAGTCTCGCCACTGCGCAGGAGTCGGCTCCCCAGCGCCCTTGCCCTGGCACTGCCAGTACGACAGCAGCCCCTCGTAAACCTCCCGATAACCATCAAAAAGCAGCGCCATCACCCTGCGAAACTCGACCTCGCAGCCGGCCCCCCGAACTTCATCCGGGAGGTGGAAATCCTCACCGATCAGCACGTATCGCTGAGAACGCTCCGTGTAGCTGGCAAGCCGCGACCGCTGCACCTCTTCAATGGCGAGCCGTGATAGACCCTCCAGGTCGAAGTTGAAGACTGCATGTTCAGCAATAGAGGCATGCCCCATCTCAAATACTATGTTGCGGTTGGAACGACGCGCCTTGTCAACATTGGCCCGAGCCTCATCACGCAATGCGGAAACCGACTTCGTGCTGCGGCTGATACGGGCATAAGCAGCGGCTATGGGCTCGGGACTGAGCAAGGCCTGAGCTTCATCTCGGACCAGTCCCAGCAACGGCTCCAATTCGACGTTGGTACCGACCAACTTGACTTCCACAAAGCACCTCCGGGTACACTTCCTCCCCTGCTACGCTAGGGCAAAACAACGCCGCATGCAACGCGTTTTCCCGGCACATCCGCCGCACACTGCCGGGGTTTTGCTTGCATCCAATGGGGAGCATGGTATCTTCGCAACCCGTCTTCAACATGGTCGACTACCGACCGCTAACCCGGAGGACTTCTGGGATGAACAAGAAACTGATCGTCATCGCAACTGTGGGCTGTCTGCTGGCTGGGTTTGCCGTCGGACTGGTGGTCCGCTGGCCCTTCTCCGGTGCCTCGGATACCGGTGCGGCGGCCCTCCTCAAGTCGCCCACCAAAGGTCCCGACGACCCCCTCATCACGATTATTGAGATCTCCGAGTTCCAGTGACCCTACTGCGCTAGAGCAGCACTGGAAGTGCTGCCACAGGTGCTCAAGATGTACTCTGGCAAGGTTGCCGTCGCTTTTTGGCACAACCCCCTGGACTTCCACCCGAACGCGCTCCCGGCGGCCCTGGCGTCCATGGCCGCTTCGCTACAAGGACACTTCTGGGAGATGCACGACCTGATCTTCAAGAACCAGAAGTCACTCAGCCCGGAACGTTTGGTGCAACTGGCTGGGGAGGCCGGGCTGGACGTCGAACGCTTCAAATGGGATATGGAGGACCCCCGCGTTGAGGCCTTTGTCTCACAGAATCAGCGCGCCGCTGCCGCCATCGGCATCAAGGGCACTCCCATGTTCCTCATCAATGGCAAAGTGATTCGGGGGGCCCAACCTCCCGAGAAGTTCAAGGAGATCCTCGACGAAGAGCTGGCCAAGGCTGAGCAGGCCCTCGCCGACGGCATTACCCGGGAGGCACTGCCCCTCCACCTAGCGAAGGCCAACGGGGCAGATGAGAAGTACATCAAATTCTTCATCGAGCGCGACTTCTCCTCCCTTGAAGAGGCCCCCCCTAAAAAAAAAGTAGCCGGTAGCGCGCCAACTCCACCGGCTATCGAAAAGACCGTGTGGAACGTACCAGTAAGAGACTCCGACCCTGCCATTGGACCGGCCAACGCCCCTCTGACCGTCGTCGCTTTCTCTGAATTTCAATGCCCCTACTGTGCCAAAGGCACCTCCGTACTCCAGCGCATTGCTGAAGAGTATGGCAATGACGTCCGCATCGTCTTCAAGAACTTCCCCCTACCCTTCCACAAAGATGCCATGCTGGCATCCGAAGCCGCCCTCGCAGCCCACGCCCAAGGTAAATTCTGGGAAATGCATGACCTGCTCTTCGAGAATCAGCAAGCCCTCGATCAGGACTTTCTCATTAGGTATGCTGCCTCCGTCAACCTCGACATGGAGCGCTTCAAGGCCGACCTCGAGTCCCACGCCTTTCGAGCAGACGTTCAACGCCAGATGGCCGATGGACGCCAGGCCGGAGTCAAGGGGACTCCAAACTTCTTTATCAACGGCAGAGTTGTCAAAGGGGCCCTTCCCTTCGATAGCATGAAAGATGTCCTCGACGAAGAACTGGCCAAGGGCAAAGTCCTCCCCGCGGCTGACGGCGGGACGCCCTATGAGAGACTCATTGCCAACGGTAAAGTCTTTCGCCCATTTGCCGACAAGCCCGCCGCCATGAACCTCTCAACTGCCCCCGCCATGGGCCCGGACAACGCCCCCATCGAACTCGTGGTCTTCTCTGATTTCCAATGTCCCTATTGCTCTCGATTTGCCGAACCAGCCAAGCAACTGCAACGGCACTACGGCGACCGCGCACGACTCGTCTTCATGCAGTTCCCCCTTCCATCCCACCAGAACGCACACCTCGCAGCCGAGGCGGCCCTGGCAGCACATGCCCAGGGGAAGTTCTGGCAAATGCATGACCTGCTCTTTGAGAACCGCCAGTCATTGAACCGGGAATCTCTGGAGAAGTTGGCTGCACAGATCGGCCTTGATATGCCACAATTTCGCCAAGAACTAGATCAACAGTTATACAAACTTATCATCCAGAAGCAGATGGAGGCCGGCAAGGCCGCCGGGGTCACCGGGACCCCGACCCTGGTGGTTAATGGCTACAAGTACGAGGGGGCCAGCAAAGACGCCGACGAGCTGGCAGCTGCAATTGACAAGTTCCTCCTCAAAGACTAACCTCCGGCCACGCAAGAGCACCTCCCAACGGGCTGGAGAAGACATGTCTGAAGGTTCATTCTTCACCACCGGAATGGCCCCGCTTGTCAATTGGGCAAGACATAACCCCCTCTCCCGGTTCACCTTCCTCTCCTCATGCTGCGCGGTCGAGTACCTGGCCGCCACGGGGCCACATTATGACCTGTCACGGTCAAGTGGAGCCTTTCCCTGCATCCGGCCCGAACAGGCTGATTTGCTTATGGTTGTTGGCACCGTCAACATGAAGAGTGCGCCGCGTCTCCGACAGACCTGGGAGCAGATGTCCAGCCCGAAGTGGGTTGTCGCAGTGGGTGCCTGTGCCTGCTCAGGCGGCTGCTTTGAGAATTACGCCACCGTTCCGGGTATCGACCATATTGTCCCAGTCGACCTCTATGTTCCCGGGTGCCCGCCCCGTCCGGAACAAATCATTCATGGCCTCATAGAGCTGCAAGAGCGAATCCGGAACGGGACCTTGCGCCCCAGGTGATCACTACGCACCGAGCTCACGCAGCGCAATTGCATTGCCGATGCGGTCAAGGAGGCTCAACGCTCCCCCAAATCCAACAAATGGGGCGGGATAGAGGTGATGCGTTCCCCCCGCCTGGAATCCTATGGGAACCACCGCGAAACTACCGGGCTGCGCAGCGGCAATCGCACGCTCGGTGCCCAACAGTACCGGCCAGCCCTGGGCCCCCCCAGCCACCTCGAGCAGTGCCCCCGACACCTGCTCCATGGTCGGATTCTCAAGCACTAGTTCAGCCAATTCCCTCTCCTCCGGTGAGAGAGACTCCCCGGCTGTTGCCAACAACTTCACTTCCCCCCCAAGCTCCACAATCATAGCCGCCAACTTTGACGCCAGAACCGTTTCCGTGCAAATGGCGAAGGTGCGATTGACCATGTGCCGCATCACCGCCTTCGAGGCCCGCCGATAGGCACGCCCAGCGGCCAACTCCATGGCCGCACAAGCTGACGACGCCAATCCCAAGGCTGCACTCAGAGATTCCACCCATGCCACCGTCGCGTCGAGTCCCACAGGCAGGTCAACGTCAATCACCCTGGCCCCGGTGCGCTCGGCCAGGATGCGCGCCGCCAGACGACCGTAGGGAAGGGCCAGAATGGTCTCGGCTTCAGCCACCCGCTGGAGTTGCGCCGATGCACAGCCTGACAGCCAGACCGATGTCGTCGCCAGACCCATGTCGACCAGGAGGGATCTGAGTTCCGCCACCGAGGCCTCGTGGTCAGCCTCGTTGCGGTCCCACAGATAGCCCACCAGCGCCACCGTCCCTGGCCGCTTGTCGACTCGCTCAGGCAGATGCAAATGGCGGGCCACCATCTCCATCATGTGACTGTAGCCCGCCACCCAGTTGCCCACGGAATCCACCGGGTCCACCACCAGCGCAGTCGTCCCCTCAGGGATCTCGATGGATGCCAGGATATTGCGATAGTCAATACCCACCAACGCCGTCACCGGGGCCGGATAGATGAACATGAAGGCCCCACCTTCCTTGGCCACTTCAGAAAATTGCTCCGCCAGCATCCCTCGCCGGTCAAGAACAATGGTATGCGGACAGACCCCGGTGCTGGCGATACGGTAGTGCCCATTCTCAGTTATCAGAGTCGCCAGCCAGTCGTGGTTGTCCTGCACGATTTCCGCCCGCAACGTGGCACAGTCAGCAGAATCAACCAGCATCCAGGTATCGGGCATGGCATTGACGGCAAGGTAGGCCCCCAGTATCCGCGGATAGCCAAAGGGGGCCCCAAAAGGGTCGTCACTACGCGGGCGCAGACCCGTATCTCTAGTCCTGGCCAATTGTCGCGAACCTCGCATAGTTGGAGAAGAAGCGTGCCCGGGCCAACCGCAGCAACCGGCGGACAGTTCGCACCGCCCCCTCAAGACCCGCTTCGAGGTCAGAGAGAGCGAAGTGTGGCACCCCGGCCGACTGCAGTCGACGGTCGGTGCTGAGGTCCGAATAGACCAGCGCTAGGCCAGAGCGTAGCCACCAGTTGAGCCGGCTGGCATCCTGAGAATCGTGGAGCACCTCCACCGGAAAGCCGAGTCCCTCAAGGAATCTCACCAGCGGCACCCCGCACATGGCCCCGGGATCATCGAGCAGATCAGCCTGGCGGGCCGTCAGGGCAATGCCGATCCGCAGCTGCGCCGCCCGGCTCTGCAAATCCTTCAGGGCCGCCTCGGTAGTTGCGAAATCGTCCTGCAGCAACGCCACCGCCGCATCACCATCGCCGCCGGCCAAGGTCGCCGCCTGGTGCAACATAGCCCGCACGCCCTCGACACCAAAAGGCGGCTCAACGTACGCGGTGGGCATTGGTAGACTCAGGAAGAGCGCCTCGTAGAGCGGTCGATACTCGGCCTGGGGCCAGAGCAACTGCGCGGCCGCGGCGTCATGACGCTCCAGTCCGCTAAGTGAGAGCTCCGGCAGCACCCGGTTACGCACCGGCACACCAACCCGCTCCAAGAGAGCGACACATTCGTCACTACTCACCGTGCGGGGGAAGCCCACCAGATTCACGCCCGACCCGCCGGCCCTCCACGGTACTTTCCCCAAGGCCCTGGAGCCGGCCTCCACCAGCGCCTGAGAAAGGTCAGTTCCACCAACGGCCGAGCACACCACGGTTCCCGGATAGCCGCGGGCGAACCTGGCCACAGTCCCCTGCCAGTCCTCACCGGCAATCACCGGCGTACAACTTATGTCAATTACCACCGGCGCCGTGGCCCCCGACTCCTGCACGCTGTTTAAAGCCGCCAGGAGGCTGTCGTTGCTACCGGCGATGAGCTCGTAATCCCGGATGTTCGTAAGGTACTGGTCGGCCCCCTCTTCCCGATCCTTGCGGGTGCCGTGCAGAACCCAGGGGAAGCGTACAAAATGCGTGGCATGAACGTTGATATCCTCTTCGCTGGCTTGACACGCCTCAGTCCCGTGATGGACCCGGATGGCCCCATCACCCAACCTCAACTCCCCTTGAACCTGCCGCGCTCGCTCATGCTCATAGACGAAAACGCCCTCAGTACCCTCTCCGCCCCACACCGACCAGTGCCGTGCCGAAGAACCTATCTGACGTCGCCACGAATCCTTCCGATCCTCCTCCGAAGCTTCCATCTCGGCGTCAGGGTCCCGGGCCAGCATGGTGGTGACGTGACTGTACTCCAGGTTGGACTTCTTCGCCCTCTCCACCAATCTATCGAGGAGAGGCCGATTCTGCTTTGTTAACGGAGTGGCGTGGCTGATGGCCACATCGTTCACCTCGGCATAACCGCCGCCATCGCCCTTGCGCTTCAACTCAAAAGTCATGGGAGGCAGCGAAGGTCCCGCCACGGTCACAAGCAGACGGTCCCGGGCAAAAACAACTGCAGTTACCTCCAGGAGAAGTCGCTTGACCGGCCCCGACTCCAGTCCCAGTAGGCGACCAAAAGCGGCGGCAGATGCTGCCCCCCCACGCACCGTTCGGCCTGGTGGCAGGGCCCTACTCACCGCCGTCAAGGCCCTCGCAACTGGTTGCGGCTGCACCGGCGGCGGCGATACCATCGGCTCATCACAACACTCCTCCGTAAAGGACGCCGCAACTGGCTCCGAAACAACACCGGCTGGCTCCAGTAGCGTGAAAAGCGCCTCCAGGCTAAGTGGTGTTGGTAAAGCGTGGTCAATCTCGAAAGAAGCCGACACACGGTCGGCCAACTGCCGAATTGCCGCACGCGTCTGCGAGCCATCCGGCAACTCCGCCGCAGTCTTGTGGGCACGCTCAATAAGCTGAATCTGCTTGTCTCGGGGAATTACGCCAACCACGGAACTGCCGATAGCCGCCGCGAAGGATTCCACCATGGCCACGGCCTCCAGGTCATCGGAGACATTGAGGATCAGCCCCCCCAGCCGCACGCCGTTTGCCGAATAGGTGTCGATGGCATGAGCAATATTGTTGGCCGCATACATGGACAGTGGTTCTTCAGAGACGACGATGAAGGCCCGGTCCGCAAACCCCAATCGAAGCGGGGCCGCAAACCCACCGCAAACCACATCCCCAAGGACATCAAACAATACCACGTCATAGGCCCGCTCGCGCAGCAGCCCAATCTCGTCGAGCAACTCAAACATCCGAGCGATTCCACGCCCCCCGCAGCCGGCCCCCGGTCTGGGGCCGCCAGCCTCAATACAGTCAATGCCAAACCGGCCCCGTACCACAAACTCCTCTGCCGAGGGACGCAAATGGCCCTCCCCCAGGAGGTCGAGCAAGGTTCGAATCCGCTTGCCCCCCGTAATCGTGAAGGTGGAGTCGGCTTTGGGGTCACAGCCCACGTGCAGGACCTTCAAGCCGGCCTGCGCATAGGTCACGCTTAACGCCGCAGAAATGGTGGACTTACCACTGCCCCCTTTGCCGTAGATGGCGATCTTCTGCACGTTCCCCCCAATCCACACTGATGCCTGATGAAGTTAGCAACATGAAGTGGTATGTTCAAGCACGCGTTGCACGTGCGCTGCCAATCTCTGCGCCTGCGCACGGGCGCGGCAAGGCGGAGAACCAATGGCTGCCCCAGGAGTTGTTCCAGCACTTGTGATTGCAGGCACACTCTGGTGTTGCAGCAACGTTCCGGCCCCCCTCCCTGGACTGACGGAAGTCCACGACGCCACCGTCGATGCAGGCTCCTCCCACGCCCCGCTCCTTGATTGCCCTGACTTCGAGCGGTGGAACCCGCAATTCTACCGCCTCTCCGAGGAATCACTGTCCGGCCTGTGGCGCTTCACCTTCGACCCCGACGAGAGCGGGCTGCAGCGTAGCTTGCAGAGCTTCGCCGGCTACGCCAACTACGACCGCGAGATACTTGTCCCCTTCCCCTGGCAATCAGTTCTTTCCGGGGTGGGACCTGAGCCCCCCGCACAATATGCTCGATTCGGCTCCGAGCAGGAATTGCATAGCTACTCTGGAACAGTCTGGTACGCCCGCACCGTATCACCCCCACCCGACTGGTCCACTGCCGGCCACTGGGTAGTCCGGTTCGGTGCCTCCGATTGGGAAACCACCGTTTTCGTCGACGGCACTGAGGTGGGACATCACGTCG
>CALGBT010000870.1 GCA_937884235.1 uncultured Pseudomonadota bacterium | reverse complement strand
GGGAGAGACGGGCCTGGGCGCGGTCACGCCAGCGGGCGACGCGCTTGAATTTACGCCGCCCCAGCAGCCAATAGAGGAGCACCCCCACAACGGGCAAGAGAATGAGGCTGATGATCCAGGCCAGGCTGGCGGTTGGGGAGCGCTGCTCCAGAACGATGGTCACCGCCAGCACCACGCTATGTAGAAAGAGGAGCAACAGGATGATGCTGAGTACAGTCACGGGCCCCTCATTGGGAAGACATCAGCCCAGACGATCAAGGATAGAACAAAACCGGAGAACCACGAGGCGGGAATCCCACAGAACCACCGACGACCGAAGCGGCAAGGGGCTAGACGTAGAGACGCTCTTCCCGTTCCTGCTCAGTCTTGCACTCAATGCACAAAGAGGTCACAGGTCTCGCTTCCAGGCGCTTGATGCCAATATCATCCATGCATTCGACGCAGATTCCAAACTCCCCGGCTTCAATCCGCTTGAGTGCCGCATCGATCTTCTTGAGCAGAGTCTTTTCGCGCCCTCGCAGACGGAGAATCATGCCCTGATCAGATTGGCTGGTGGCAAAATCCATATCATCGGGGAGTTCATTGACATCCATCGCCATGTCCTCCTCCAGGGTTTTGCGCGCCTTCTCAATGAGTTCCAGTCGCTGATTCTGCAACAGCGCTTTGAACTTCTCTTGGTCCTTCTTCTTCACTTGCTACTCCATCTGCGATGTTCTCAGGTTGTTCCGTAAAAAGCAGGAGCATGATAAGCAGCATGTCAGCCTTGTCAAGCGCGAATGAAGACTGGCGCGTGCGTTAACACATTGCATCATAAGGGAAAAACTAGTATGCTCACAGGCCCTTTTGGCAGACAGAGTCCCAGAACTCAGGTGCGCCCGGAGCGCTTGCGGCAGCCTGCCTCGGGAGGAGATTATGGTGGACGGCAAACAAAAGCAGAGTAGGGATGGCCCGCTTGAGATCATTTACGACTGGAATTCCGTCGAGAAGATCGCTCCCCTGACCAGTGAGCCCATCCTCTTCATGGATGAGACTCTCCGGGACGGCCTGCAGGCACCTTCGGTGGTGGACCCGCCTGTCACAGACAAGATCATGCTGATCCACACCATGAACGATCTCGGTATCCACACCGCCGACGTCGGACTGCCTGGGGCCGGTCGACGGGCCTACAACGACGTCCTGGAAATCTGCCGAGAGATCGGTCAGGAGCGAATGGCGTTACGGCCCGCCGCGGCCGCCCGCACTCTTGACAAAGACATACAACCCATCGTCGAGATTTCGCAGAAGGCGGGAGTTGAGATCGAAGTGCTCGCGTTTATCGGCACCAGCCCGATTCGCAAGTTCGTCGAGGAATGGGAACCGCACAAGATGTATCGTCTGGTGCGCGAGTCGATTCGCTTTGCCCGGGACAACAATCTCCCCGTGACCTTCGTCACTGAGGACACGACTCGTGCCCGGCCTGATACCCTCTACCCCCTCTACCACGTCGCCGTGGAGGCGGGGGCAACGCGCATCTGCCTCTGCGACACGGTTGGGCACGCCACGCCCGACGGTCTCAAGAACCTGATTCGCTTCACCCGCAACATCATCGCGGGCATGGGAAAAGACATCAAACTGGACTGGCATGGCCACAATGACCGTGGCCTGGGGTTGGTCAACACCATCCACGCCATCGAGGAAGGGGTAACCCGGGTCCATGGCACTGCCCTGGGCATCGGCGAACGGTGTGGCAACGCCGCTATGGACCAGATTCTCATGAATCTCAAGCTACTCGGGGCCATCGACAACGATCTCTCGAAGCTCCTGCTGTACTGCAGACAGACCGCCTTGGCCACGCACTGGCAGATCCCTAAGAACTACCCGCTGGTGGGCTCCGACGCCTTTCGGACCTCCACGGGGGTCCACGCCGCGGCCATCCTGAAGGCCCGGGATGCCGGCCAGGATTGGTTGGCCGACCGGATCTACTCCGGCATTCCAGCCGGCATGTTCGGTTTGAAACAGAAGGTTGAAGTCGGACACATGTCCGGCGAGTCCAATGTGCTCTTCTGGTTGGACGACCATCGCTTTGAGCGCGATCCAGAGGTGGTCAAGAAGATCATGGAAGTGGCCAAAGCAGGCGACCGCGTCCTTGACGACATAGAGTTGGAATTCATCGCCAAGCGCTACTCAAGCCGGCGAGTATCCCCCACGAACCGCAGCACCAAGAACCTTGACGAAGCGGAGGAAGTGACCACGAATGGCGAAGGGCATTGACAAGTTTATCGAGAATCGTCTGGCGAAACTGAGCCAACTAGAGGAATCCGGAACACCTGGCTTCCCCAACGACTTCAGGCCAACTAAAACCACCCGCGAATTGGTGGCAGCTTATGGGGAGATGACGGCGGAGGAGTTGAAGGAAGTCCCTGAGGTCTTCCTGGTGGCAGGGCGCATCATGACGCTGCGTTCCATGGGCAAAGCTGCTTTCCTGCACATCAAAGACCGCGCTGGACTCTTTCAGCTATTTGTCCGCAAAAACGACGTAGGCGAGGAGTCATACGCTGCCTTCAAGCTCTTTGAGATGGGCGACATTGTCGGCGCGACGGGCAAGATCATGAAGACTCAGACGGGTGAATTGAGCCTCTTCGTCTCGGAGATCCGACTGTTGACCAAGGCTTTGCGACCGCTCCCGGAGAAGTTTCACGGCCTCCAGGACATTGAGACGCGCTTCCGGCAGCGGTACGTAGATCTTATCATGAACGACCGGGTGCGAGACCTCTTTGTGGCCCGTAGTGCAATTGTGAAGTACATCCGCCGCTTCCTCGACGACCGCACCTTCATGGAAGTAGAGACCCCCATGATGCACCCCATCGCCGGTGGTGCGGCGGCGCGGCCATTTGTCACCCACCACAATGCCCTGGACATCGACCTTTACTTGCGCATCGCTCCGGAGCTTTACTTGAAGCGACTGTTGGTTGGAGGGTTTGAGCGGGTCTACGAGATCAATCGCAACTTCCGCAACGAAGGCTTGTCGCACAAGCACAATCCTGAGTTCACGATGCTCGAATTCTACTGGGCATACGCTACATTCGAAGATCTCATGACGCTTACCGAGGAGATGATCTCCGGCGTCTTCGAGCACCTTGGCAAGGGGATGACCATCGAAGTAGATGGCAAAGAACTCTCCATGACCGCTCCTTTCAGAAGGTTGCGCCTGGCGGATTCTCTCAGCGTTGTCGGCGGCCTCCCAGCTGACAAAGTAGCTGATGCCGGATATCTGGCTGACTGGCTGCGACAACGGGAGGTCAACGTGAAGGAGGGGTGGGGACTGGGCAAGCTTCAGGTCGAAGTGTACGACTATGCAGTCGAAGACAAGCTCTGGGAGCCGACTTTCATTACTCATCATCCGGTGGAAACTTCTCCCCTCTCTCGCCGCAACGCTGAAGACCCCAGCGTCGTTGACCGCTTCGAACTGATCATCGGCGGCCGGGAGATCGCCAACGCGTTTTCCGAACTCAACGACCCGCGTGACCAGCGCGCCCGCTTGGAGGCCCAGATGGATGCCCGCGCCGCGGGCGACGACGAGGCCCACCAACTGGACCACGACTTCTTGCGCGCCCTGGAGTTTGGCATGCCGCCGGCAGCAGGGGAGGGCATCGGCATCGACCGCCTGGTGATGCTGGCAACGGGGGTGGACAACATCAAGGAAGCGATCCTCTTCCCACTGCTGCGTCCCGAGGGCGACGAGTAGCCCTGACATGCGCTACCTCACAGCCGGCCTGATCGCGCTCTATCTCCTCTCTGCCGGGGGTATCGCAACGGCTCTACTGGAGCCAGAACTGAGCCTGTGGATTCCCTATCTCCTGGTGGCCAAGATAGCAGTGATTCTCCTCGCACTGGGGTCAGGCATCCTGGTGGCAAGACCTCGCTGGACTGTGCCAATTCTGGGCCTGGCGGCAGCCTCCACCATGGCGGTTCCATATCCGCTCTACACCGCGGTGGTTGCGGCAACCTTCCTGGGCGGTTTTCTGCTCTGGCGAACCGCCCTCTCCAGACGTGCCGCCCTGGCCCTGGTGATTGCCTGCTATTCCTGCTCGATCCTGGCCGTCCTCCTGCCGCGCCTGGACCCGGGGATGCGTTTCAATGTAATGATGGTCCTCTTCATTGTCGCTTTCATCCTTTTTGCTGGCGTGGTGGCCTCACTTTTCACCTGGCTGTTCATCAAGGTCTTCGAAGCATTGGACCGTAGTTTCGCTTACTCATTCCTCTACCTGCTCCCGCTCCTGGGAGCCCCAAGCTATCTTCTGGCCCGGGGCATACTGCCCTTGATTCCCCCCGGCGAGGGAGCTATCCAGCTCTACACTGCCCTGGGGTTGGCCCTTGATGTAGTCCTCGCCATCGGTCTTGTACTCCTGCTCACCGCGCGCATCCTTGGGGTACGACTCGGTCCGCGCCACTTTGTCCCTCTGGTCGCCTGGAAGCTGCTGCGCTCTCAACGCGTCGTGCCCACGGCCAAGACCCGCCGACTGCTCCGCCTGCGAGAATTGGTCCCCCAAGGCCGGACCATCCGCCATTGGGCACCATGGCTCGAGATCATTCTCGTGGTTTCCCTGGCCTCCCTGACTAGTGTCGTGGCCAGCACACTGGTTACCAGCACCAGCTGGCTCACCCTCGTGCGGTCCGCCGCTTTCGCCACCGCGGCAGGCCTGCTCATGGCCAGATTCCTTTCGACCCTGGGCCGCTGGCACCTGGTCACCCTCGGTGCATCCTTCGCCCTGGGAGTTTACAGCTGGCATCTCATTGACCGCGCGACCATCAGTGGGGAAACCGGCGTCCCGTTGTGGCTGGCGCCGGTACTGGGAGTAGTGCCCCTGCTCTTGCTCCTGGCGCAGTCTGCGGTGCGCCTGGTGCTCTGGCGCCTGCAACGCCTTGAGCGACTCCCGGCGCGTCTCGACCCCCGCCTGGCCCCGTCCCTTGAAACACGCATCAAGGAAGGTGTCGGGGCCTCGATCTTCGTCTCGGTTGTCGGTGTCGCCATCGGCGTTTGGGCACTCATCGTCGTGCTCTCAGTAATGGGGGGCTTTTCCGGGGAGATGCAGGATCGGATAGTCCGGACCAAGGACCATCTGATGGTCAAGGCCAAAGACCGTGATGCAGGAATCCCAGGGGCACTGGAAGTTGCCCATTCCCTCGCCTCAGTGGAGGGAATCGTCAGCGCGTCGGTTTACATTGAGGCCGAAGCCATGATGTCCTCCAGTTCGAATATCTCCGCCACGGTGACGGTGCGCGGCATAGACCGCGCTCCGGCATCCCTGACCTTCCTGGAGGAGAGCCTGGTGGCCGGCTCCACTCAACTCTTCCGGCACCCGGAGAACCTTGTCTCCTATCCGCACCTGACGCCACTCCCCTACCTGGAAGAGAGCGGGGCATCACTCTGGGCACCGACTGAACTCTCTGACGAAAATGCCGGTTTGATGCCCATGCCCATGGTCGGGGAGAGCGGACGAGAACGTCTGCCGGGATTCCCCGAGTTGGCAGCAGATGAAGGCGACGGCACCGCCGCTGCGGCGGACCAGGACGAAGAGAACCTGCCCGAACTGGCGGGAGCTCCGGGGCTGATAGCCATGCCGACTTTCGGCGCGGCACCGGAGACCGCCGACGCCGAGGACAGTCGGCCCTACCTGGGCGGTTCCGGACAGCACGTCCTGCCGCCCATTATCATCGGTCAGGAATTGGCCCGTTCTCTGGGGGGAGGGGTCGGTTCACGCATCACGGTTATCTCGCCCGATGGCGATGTCGGCCCCATGGGCGTACAGCCCAAGGCGCGGGCCTTCCGTATCGCCGCGGTCTTCTCCACCGGGATGTATGAATATGACTTGAAGCTGGCCTACATGTACCTCCCCGATGCCCGCCGTTTCTTCAACCTCTCAACGGCCATTGATCACATCGACGTGCGCCTGGCGGACCTCCATCGCGCCGATGAAGTACGAACGTTGATGCTCCCCTTGCTCGAGAAGTCTAAGGTCGAAGTAATGACCTGGCAGGAGATGAATCGCAACCTCTTCTCGGCGCTGAAGTTGGAGAGGGTGGTGATGTTCATCGTCCTGGGCTTCATCATCCTCATCGCCTCCTTCAACATCATTGCCTCACTGATCATCATCATCCGCAAGCGACTGGCAGCCATCGCCATTCTCCGCACCCTTGGCGCGAGCAGCGGGGAGGTGACTCGCATCTTTTTCATGTTGGGGAGCGCAGCCGGCCTCTTCGGCATCGCCAGCGGCGTCCTCATGGGACTCAGCAGCTGCGGAATCATTGAACACCTGGGCCTGACCTTGCCCCGTGAGTACTATATCCGCTCACTGCCGGTTGCCGTAGACGGCTGGCAGGTCACTCAAATCGCCCTGGCCGCATTCCTGATTACCGCCCTGGCCGCTCGCTACCCTGGGCGGCTGGCGGCCCGCGTCGAGTTGGTGGAGGGACTCAAAGATGAACGATGATCGAAAGCCGGTGCTTGAGATTCAAGATCTGCACAAGACCTATTACCACATGGGCAAGGACGTCTCCATCTTGCGTGGCGTCAACTTCACGGTCAATAGCGGCGACCTGGTCTCCATCGTCGGCAAGTCAGGAGTTGGCAAGTCGACCCTGCTCCACGTCGCCGGCACCCTCGACAAACCCACCTCGGGCCGGGTTCTCTATGAAGGACAAGATGTTTTCGCCATGTCCGAGAAGGAATTGGCCAGCTTTCGCAATGCCCAGCTGGGTTTCGTCTTTCAGTTCCACCACCTGCTGCCAGAGTTTACTGCGCTGGAGAATGTAATGCTGCCGGCACTCATCGGGCGCATCGATTTCAGCCTGGCCCGGGAGCGTGCGGAGTCGCTCCTGCTTGAAGTAGGACTAAAAGAGCGCCTGACGCATCGTCCCGGCGAGCTTTCCGGGGGTGAACAGCAGCGAGTGGCCATAGCCCGCTCCCTGGTCATGGAGCCGCGACTCATCTTCGCCGACGAGCCCACCGGAAACCTGGACGAACGCACCAGTGACGGTGTGCATGAGCTTCTTTTCCGGCTCAACACCGAGCGGCAGCTGGCATTCGTCATCGTCACCCATAGCTTCGCTCTGGCCAAGCGGATGACTCGCCACGTGGTGATGCGGGATGGGCAGATGTTTACACAGTCTGAAGTTTCTGATTGAACCTTCGGCAACTTGCTGTTACCTTGTGCCTTGGCAGTGGTTGCCAGAACTCGTATTCGATATGTGCAGATGAAAGAAAGACTGAGCCACCCTGGCTCTATTGGGGAGATTCTCTTTGAGATTTCCCCCGTAGGGGTTTTCACTTTTGACCGGACAGGTCAGGTGACCAGGTGTAATCCGACCATGGTTCGCCTCCTGGGCAGTCCCGATGAGAAGACGACTCACCTCTTCAATGTCCTGACCCTACCCACCGTCCCGGAGCGAATCCGGGAGGACATTGTTCGCCGCTGCCTGGAAGACGGCAAGGCCCGCGATGCCGAGTTTCTCTATGTGTCCATGCACGGCAAACAATCCTACCTGCGATTCCATTTTCTTCCGGTATTGGATCAGTCCGGTGTGGTGGAGGGTGTGATTGCCCAGGCCATTGACATGAGTTCAGTACGCCACGTCGCTGAGGGGTTGCGTCGTAGCAGCAAGATGGAGAGCCTCTCGCTAATGGCCGGCGCGCTCTCCCATGACCTCAATAACATCTTCACAACTTTGCTGGGCTTCACTTCGATTCTCTCCCGTCCGTTGGAACTTACCGCTGACCGGACCGCGAAGGCGGTGAGCCATACGCGTAAGGCAGCCGAAAGTGGAGCCAAGCTGGTGCAACAACTTCTCAACTTCACCAGCGAGCGCAGGGCCGATGCCAGCGCCTGCCCATTCGCCCACGCACTGAGTCAGACAACCACCTTGTTTTCCTATGGGCTCCCCCCACAAATCAAGGTGATGAGTCACCGCAAGGTGCCAGACAGCCTCTGGGTGCGTGGCAGCGCCACTAAGATTGAGCAAGTGCTCCTGAATATCCTCCTCAACGCCCGGGACGCGCTGGAGATGCAGCAGGGCACCATCAGTATTCACGCCACAACGGCAGATGAGGCCCCTGCGGACGCTCTGCTCTGCCCACCTCATTCCGAAATGGGGTTCGTCAGGGTAGCCATCGAGGATAGCGGCAGCGGCATGACTCCCGAAGTGCTGCAGCGCATCTTTGAGCCCTACTTCACGACCAAGGGCCCGGAACGCGGTACTGGCCTCGGCCTTCCCTCTGTTTGGGGAATTCTCCAGGAGGTGGGCGGTGGTCTGCAGGTGCACTCGTCGGCAGGGTCGGGCAGCACCTTTGAACTCTACTTCCCAGTAACGGCGCCGGGTCGCGAATCCACTGCGGACCAAACCCCGCAGTTGCTGAGCCTAGCGGGAAATGGGGAGCGAATTCTGGTGGTTGAGCCGGACCAGCAACTATCTGAAATGCTGGTCTGGCTGCTGCTGAAGAATGGCTACAAAGCCCTTGCCGCAACAGGGGCGCCCCACGCTGCGGAGTTGTTGGATAGCCTCGGCGAATCAATAGCTGCGATTATCTGGGACCTCTCGGTGGGGGGC
>CALGBT010000869.1 GCA_937884235.1 uncultured Pseudomonadota bacterium | reverse complement strand
TTGTTGCACCGACCACCGACAATGACTGGGGGCCAGCGCCGGGTAGCGCCGTTATTCTGGGTCACGTCCGACCTCTCAGGAGCGATTCTACTCGATCCCTATGGCAACCTGCAAGGAGTCCGTGTGGGGGCTTGAGGGAAGTGCCTTGGGAGTCTATGATGCAGTGACAGGTGGTGCGATTGCCGGCCTGAACTTGCTGCGAACAGGGAGCCCCATGAAAGACCTTCTGATCTGCCTGTGTGCCGTACTGATTGCTGCCTGTGGTGGCGACGAAAGCGAGACCCGAGAAGACCTGGCCAGTGAGGCCAGGTGGGCTGCGGATTTGCTATCTGAGGGAGTCACGGTTGATGCCTTGGAGACGGACATACCCTCGCTGCCCCCTCCCGGTCCCGTGGTTTTCGCCGTCACCAGCGACACCCACATCGTCGGCAATCACGAGCATGGTGTTACCAAGCGGCTTGCCGATTGCTTTGACACGGTTGCCAATCTCGCACCCGTAGTCGAGGCGCTTTTTATTACCGGAGACCTCATCGATTCCCTGGAGACCACCGAGAAACTTCCCCATGGCTATCTGCCAATCTTCGCCGAGACGGTGGTCGCCTCGGCGGTGACGGTGCACCCCGTGGCGGGCAATCACGACTATTACTCGCAGAACTACCCTCAGTTCCTGCTGACTGATAATCCTGGCGCTGCTGATGAGATGCGGCGGCAGTCGCTGGGCATCGAGCCCTACTACGCGGTGATGGTAAACGGAGTGAAGTTCATCTTGCTGAACTCCATGCAGGGGGAACTCTGGGACATCTCCCTGGGGCTTTCGGGTTCCCTGGGGACCGCACAGCTACAATGGCTGGAAGCGGAGCTGCAGGAGGGAGCCCCGGCGGTGCTCTTCCTCCACCATCCCCCGGAACTCACCGAAGAACTGGATGGAGAGGTGACTCTGGCGGACATCGTCTCGGCGCACAACGACACGGTCCTTGGGGTCTTTGCCGGGCACCTCCACCTCTGGTCCCGGACAGAGCTTGCCGGAGTACCTGTTTACCTCACTGCCGCCAACCAGGATGGTGTTGCCTATCATCACGTACAGGTGGTTCCAGAGACCATGACCTTGACGATTCTTAATGAGGATGAGATCGATTACGGCGATTTCGAGGTCTCGGCATGTGACCCCGAGGGCAAGTTGGCCCTGGACGACTGGAGTGTTTTTGCTGGGAGTGTTCACCATCTACTGTTGGAAAGCGCGGTTGCTGAGCCTAGTGGCTTTGGTGAGTACCTTGAGGAGGCCATCAAGGGTCTCCCCCTGCTGCTCCACTTTGAGGCCCCCGATCCTTCCGGCAAGGTACTTCCGGGGCGACTCACCATCGGCACTTACGTCGGCAATGGTGTCGGCTCGGTGCCGCCCTATGTCGATAGCGTGGTGGGGGCCCCGTGCTTGATTATCGACCTGCTCCTGGACAACCCCTGTTTCATCAGCCAACCGGTCAACCTGACCATGGATATCGCCAAGGGCTTCGGCTTGCCATTGCCGGCGGGCTGGAATATGCGGGTGGGCCTCACTGACGTCCAGTTGCAGGGCCATGCCACGCCGGATGATGACCCGATTCTGACTGATGGGCTCTTGACCATGGGGATCGACCTGAATCTGACCATCGCTGACGTCAAACAGATCGTGGTTGGCGAGTACTGCGACGGCAAGATCAACGGCTGTAAGCCGGGTGCCGAGGGGATGCCTTACTGCCCGGAAGGCCCGGCCGGTCCAGAGTTCTTTGCAGAGATTCCCGCTATTTGTGATGTCAAGGTTGCGGGCTTCGGCCTACGCATGATCCTCACCCTCATCATGACGGTACCCGATGGTAAAGGCTCGGTCCGGGCGCTCTATGAAACCTGGCACCCCGAGCAGTCGTCAGTCGCCCAGGTGGGCGGATACTCTCCTGACCTGTTCTCCGTGGCTGTTGGTGGCAATTGCGCTGAATAGTCACTCGGGTGGCTGGAATCCCATCTTCTGCAGTATCGCCGCTTCAATCTGTCGGATGCGCTCGGTGTTTGGATTGGGCTCATCGTGGTCATCTTCGTCGAGCGCGATTGACGGCAGTTGGACATTGTCTTCAGGCAGCAGGCCGTAGCGCATGCGCAGGATCTTCTCGTTGCGAGAGTCAAGTTGCGGCAGCTTTCGGGCGACGTGGTCAAAGGTGTCCTTGTGCACTGCCTGGTGTTCGGCGGTCTCCAAACGTTCGTCTGCCACCAGGTCCCCGAGGCTCGAATTGTCGTCACCCACAGGCAGGTCCAGGCTGATGGGATCCCGGGCCGCACTCAGGACACTTTGCATGCGCTCCTCGGAAACGCCGCAGCGAAGAGCAAGCTCGGCAGTGGTGGGAGCCCGGTTCTCCCGCACCCGGAACTCCCGGGTAATGCCCAGGGACTTGTTGAACAACTCAACCATGTGTACCGGCATGCGCACCGTGCGGCCCTCATCGGCCAGGCCCCGCAGCACGGATTGGCGAATCCACCAGGTGGCGTAGGTGGAGAAACGGCAGCCCTTGCGGTAGTCAAACTTCTCGGTGGCCCGAATGAGGCCAAGATTGCCTTCTTGGATGAGGTCATCGAGGGCCATGCCGCGGTTGGTATAGCGACGTGCAATGGCGACGACGAGGCGTAGATTGGCGCGCATCAGCCGGCGGCGAGCTGCCTCGTCACCGCCTTCGATGAGTCGCGCCAGCTTCAGCTCTTCTTCGCCTGTGAGTAACTCGCCGCCTTGAATGTCGTCGAGGTAATGTCCGACGGCATCGCGCTTTGGTACCCTGGTGCGGGGAGGACGTCCCATGGTTCACTCTGACCCAGCAGTTCTTTCCCTGTTGCTCAAGCCGCCACGCTTAACCAATTCGTTGTAGCACTCTCGGGCGAGCCGTCAATTTATCGACTTGTTTTGATCTGGGCGGTCATTGGGGCTGGTGAGACGCAGGTGATCAGGGTTCTTTATGCAGTGGGCAGGCAGAAGCAGAGATCGGATTCGGTCTCCAGGGTCTCGAAGCCGTCTGCGCAGGCACCCTCGGTGCATTGGGCCATGCAGAGCGAGGAGGCGCACTTGCCGTCGATGCACTCGATGACGCCCGGGTAGTCAGCACCATCGCAATCATCAGGCGACTCGCAGTCGGCGTTGTCCGGACTTGCGGCGATGCCGCCACAGACCAGTGCCTTCTTGCAGGCCTTGGCCTCGGCATTCACTGTGAAGAAGGGGCAGGCATCGCCGGCATTGGCAGTGCCTACGGCATTGGCCGGCTGGCAGAAACAGTCACCATAGAAGTAGGGGGCTCCCTCTGCGCAGAGCGTGCTGCCAGCGGTGCATGCAGCCAGACAGACGGACGATGAGCAGTACCCCAGAGTGCAAAGTGCGTCGCCGATGAGAGTGCCGTCGTCGCAGTCGCCGGCAGTTTCGCAACTCTGAGCGCCATCCATGGCGACGTCGCCGACGCAGACCAGATCTTCGGCGCAGAAATCGGCATCGGTATTGACGTTGTAAATGGGGCAGGGATCGCCTACGGGAGCATCGCCAGTCGGAATCTCTGGCACGCAGTTGCACTTCTCGATGCCGAAGTTTTCGTAGGTCAGAGGCTCGAAGCCATTGTCGCAGGTGTTGTCAGCGCCGCATTTCTCGGAGCAGAAAGAGGTGCCGCACCAGCCATCGACGCAGACGGCGTTGCCGGCGTAAGGCGGGTTGGCGCAGTCTGAATCATCTTCGCAGGGCACCGTTTCGTCGGCGTTGATACCGAAGCAGTTCAGCGCACCGTCACAGTAGTCCTCACCGTCATTGGAGACGCCAAAGGGGCAGGCATCGCCGGGCATGCCATCACCCGTCTGGGTGGGCTGGCAGTAGCACTTGTCGCTGACGCTGATGGGCTCAAAGCCTGATTCGCACTCGGCCTCAGCATCGCACTTCGCGGAGCAGAACGAGGTGCCACAGTGGCCGTCAACGCAGACCGCGCCGCCTGGGTAAGCACCAGCATCGCAATCGGCTGCGGTGGAGCATTCGTCAGTGTCGGCATCGGGGGCGACGCCCAGGCAGGACAGGCCACCCTGGCAGGCATCAGCCTCGGGATTGACGTCAAAGATCGGGCACGCTTCGCCAGCGGCGGAATCCCCGACTTCCGTGGGGGCGCAGAAACAGGTGCCAGAGACGTCGATGGGGAAGAACCCGTTTTCGCAGTTATCGTTCTCGTCGCATTGGGGGGAGCAGAAGGAAGTGCCGCAGTAACCGTCAACGCAGTCGGCCGGGCTCAAGAAACCGAAGTACCCATCGCAGTCGGCAATGGTTTCGCAAGCGCCGTCGGTGGGATCCCCTTCCTGTTCTTCGGCGGGAATGCCGAGGCAGGTGAGGTCGGGGCCGCAGCTTTCGACTTCAAAGTGCACGTTCCAGATGGGGCAAGCTTCTCCGGCCGCGCCGGTACCAACTGACAACGGGATGCAAACGCATTTGCCGAGACCGGCACTGACTGGCTCAAATCCTGCGTCACATTTGAAATCGACGCATTTTGCCACGCAGTAGGAAGCGGAGCAGAGGCCGTTGGCGCAGTCGGGGTTGAGCTCCGCATCGTAACCGGCCAGGACGCAGTCTTTGTCGGTTTCGCAAGAGGCGGTCTGGGAAGGAGCAATGCCGTAGCAAGTGAGGCCGTCCTGGCACTGACCGCAGTCACCGTTGACAACGTCTTCATAGACGCAGGGGTCGCCGGCCGCGCCGTCGCCGCAGTTGTCCACCGCACAATCTGCCAGAGGCACGCAGCGTTTCGAATCGCTGTCACAGGCCTGGTCCACCGCACAATCGCCGTCGCCGGCGCATTCGCTGGTGCAGAAGGAGCCCGAGTCGCCATTGGCGTACTCAAACTGGAAGCAGGTCTCCCCTTCGCCGCAGTCCTTGTTCTTGATACAGTAAGTACAAGCCACTGGTTCGCAGAAGAAGTCAGCGCTGCAGTACTCCCCAGCATTGAAGTTGCACGCCGGGTCGCAGACCACCGGTGGATTGCTTTCGTCCGCAGGCGTTATGTCAGCTGGGGTCAGGTTGTCCTCGGCGATAACATCGTCGCCAGAAATTTCACTGTCCCCGGCCATGGTATCCGTTGGAGCCGTCGTGTCGGCGTTACTGTTCTTGTCCGAATCGCCACCGCCGCAAGCCGCCAGAGTCAGCATCACTGCCGGCACCAAACAAAAGAACTTCACAAAGAATCTCATGGTCACTTCCTCCAAAGAAAGGCGTCATTCGCAAATCGAGAGCGTCATTATATGTTTATGTGCAGCAGGTTCCAAACGATTTTCCCTACGCAATCAAGATAGCTGTTGCCTGCCGCCTGCTACTGGCAAGAATCGGCATAGAGCATCGAGAGCAGCTCGTGGCCGTCATTGCCCTCTTCGGGCAGCGGATCTTGCTCGCCATCTTCGTCGTCCCCTGCCGGAGAGTCGCTCTCGTCTTCTTCCGCAAAGAGGCATTGGCCGCCTGCGACGGTGACTGTGTCAGCGGGGAAGGCCAGGCTGGACAGCGTCAGCTGACCCTCAGCCACCTGAATGCCGTCCACCGCATCCAGAATCCGCAGTGCGGGGGCCGCGGCACCATCAAGGGTCGCCGTCAGCGTATCGTCGGCCATGAAGCCGGGCAGTTCATTCAGGTCGTCGGCGATGGTCGCTAGCGCCATCATAACCGACAGGTCGAATTTGGGGGTGACCGTCACAACCACGTCTTCGCCATCGGCAGCAACGTCCAGGTCAAAGGTCCCACCCTGGTTGAGGTTGATGGAGACGAGGGTCTCGCTGTCGCGCTTGAACGTGGTTGGCCCGCCGCCCAGCCCGAGGCCGGTGATTGTCAGGGAATCGGAATCCGCCGAGAAAGTTGCGGCACCGCTGAAGCCCGCGATATGCAACGCTGCGGTGCCGGTTACCGAAGGGGTTTCTTCGTCGATGATGTCATCGTAAGGCTCAGGTACGGGCGGTTTTTCGTCTGGTACTTCGGCGTAGCCCTCACCAGATTCTTCGCCACTGTCCCACATGGCATCGATGAAGAGTTGATAGGGAATCACGACATCCAGAGCGCCAATGTCGGCGTCCATGGAGACGGTCTTGGCGGCCTGATCGGCAACCATGGAGACGATGGACTTGCCCAGGGAAAGGTCAAATTCGTCACCCTCCACGGTCATGCCCAGCTTGATGGTCTTCTCCACTTCGTAGGTGAGTTTGAACTGGTCATTGTTCAGCCGTTCGAGGGAGAGGCTGACGATGCCTTCGAAGGTGGTGGGAAGCTCCGGGTTCTCGCCCTCTTCGCCAAAGGTATCGAAGTAGAGCTGCGCAACGTCCCGGGTGGCAGCCAGATCGACGGCCAGGCCCAGCATATTCGAATAGAGCCGGATGTCGATGGGGTCGAGCTCGGCCTCTCCGACGAGAATGTCGATATCCAGATCACCCTCGCTGTAGGAGGTGACCTTCACGCGGATGGGGATCTTCGTCAGGATATCCTGGCACTCCTCGTCGTTACCATCTTCGCCGTCCATGGCGCAGAAGGTAACCGGGTCGAGCAGGTAGACCAAGGAGTTGCCGTCGCTTTCCAGTTGGGAATCGGTGAAGACGTTCTCGTTGAGCCAGTCGGCAATTTCTTCAGCCACCTCTTTCATGTCCGTATCGACTTCGACTTCCGTGGACTCGTCCCAGCACTCTGGCTCGCCCTCTTCTCCTGCTGGCACCGGAGCGCAGACCTTCTGAGTGTCGCCAAACATGCCAAAGGCATCAAGCATGAGCTTGGAATCCTCGAGAAAAGCGAGCATGTCGCCGAGGTCCTCGAGGTTCTGCTTGACGTTCTCTCCGGCGCTCAGTGCCGCGTTGCTGGTCTCCAGGGGGATTGCCTCGCAGCTCTCACCTTCGCACTTGGAACCGCTGCAGCCCGCAACCATCGCTGCGACCATCAATGCAAGCATAAAAGTCAATGTTTTCATGGTATTACCTCGTCACTGTGGGCCCATTGTGAAATTAAATCCAACGCAGTCTAATCTTCTCGGCATGCCAATGCAAGTCTCTGAAAATGCGAGGCGTCCAAAGACGCTCCATCTGGTGTGCCTATTCACTCGAAGTTGGACTCACGGCTCTTTCAAGGACTTGATATGTCTCCCATCCTTGACAATGCCCAATGCCACGACTAATTTCACCCCGGCGTAAGAGGAGGTTCTCAATGGCGTGGCAATACAGTGAGAAGACCAAACAGCTCTTTATGGATGCGGTGCATGGCAAGCCTGGTACTCACCTCGGGGAAATCGAAAACCCCGATGGCGTTGGCGAACATGGCTCCATCTCCTGCGGTGATGCTATGCGCTTCACCTTCCGGGTGGAGCGGCATCCCACTGACCCGCGGCTGGACAAGATTACAGAGGCGAAATACCTGACCTTTGGCTGTACTTCGGCCATTGCGTCTTCGGAAGCGCTCTGTGCCATGATTGAAGAGCGGGGCTGTTCACCCATTGAGGCGCTGGAAGTCACCAACGAAGACATCGTCGATTTTCTTGAGGGGCTGCCGACCCAGAAGATCCACTGTTCGGTGATGGGTGCTGAGGCGTTGGAAGCAGCGGTCTTCAATTGGGCCCAGCTGCGCGGCGTCCCCACCGAAGAGCTGGGCATCGCTCCCACCATGCATGAAGAGGATGAGGGGCGGCTGGTCTGCAAGTGCTTCAATATTACTGAGCCCTACTTGCAGCGGAAGATTAAGGAACTGAACCTGAAGACGATTCCGGAAGTGACCAATGCCGTCAAGGCGGGTGGTGCCTGCATGGCCTGTCACCACGCGCCGGGCGGACTTCAAGACATGCTCGACGAGGCCTGGGGCAAGCGGGACGGTTCTGCCGCCGGGGATGATATTCCGTTGTTGGGCCAGCGGCCATCGGCCCCCCGGGGAGAAGGGGAACTCTCGCCCTATCAATTCGCCAAGCAGGTCGAACACGTCATGGAAACGGAAGTGCGCCCGATGCTCAAACGAGATGGCGGTGACGTTGAGATTGTGGATATCAAGGACCGGTTGATTTACTGCCAGCTTGCCGGAGCCTGTCATGGCTGTGCCGGGGCCTCCATGACCCTGAAGCTGATGATTGAGAAGACACTCAAGGAGCAGGTGGACGATCGCATTCGCGTCGTTGCCATCTAGAGCCCCTCCAGCCAGTTGCCGTTGTGCCAGGAGGAACCATGACACCACGCACTATCTACGTAGATAACAACGCCACCACCGCGGTTGCCCCGGAAGTTGTGGAGGCCATGCAGCCCTTCTTCAAGGGCGAGTACTTCAACCCCAGCTCCATGTACGAACGCGCCCGGGGTACCAACGATGCCCTTGAACAGGCGCGCCGGACGGTGGCCCGCTCTATTGGTGCAAGTGACCCCGGCCAGATCCTTTTCACGAGCTGTGCAACGGAGTCCAACAACACGGCCATTCTGGGGGCAATTCGAGCCAATCCTGGGCGGCGGCACATCATTACGTCCTCAGTGGAGCACCCCTCGGTGCACGAGATTGCCAAGGATCTCGAGCGACAGGGCTTTGAGATCACATATGTGCCGGTGGATAACCAGGGGCGCATCGATGTGCGCTCGTTCATCCGCTCGTTGCGCGCGGATACGCTGCTGGTCTCGATCATGCACGCCAACAACGAGACTGGAGTCATCTTTCCCATTGAGCAGCTCTCGCGTCTGACCAAGGAAACCGACCCCTCGATTCTCTTCCACACCGATGCCACGCAATCGGTGGGCAAGCTGGAGATTCAGCTGGACGGGCGTTTCAAGCATGTCGATCTGCTTTCGTTCTCCGGCCACAAGGTGCATGCGCCCAAGGGCGTGGGGGCGCTGTTTATCCGCAAGGGGGCCCGTATTCGCCCCTTCATGCTGGGTGGTCACCAGGAGAACGGGCGGCGAGGCGGCACCGAGAATGTGCCGTACATCGTTGGTCTGGCGCGGGCTTGTGAGCTGGCGGCAGATAACCTCGAAGCCGAGGTGACAACCGTGCAGAGGCTCCGGGACCGCCTCGAAAAGGAACTCCAGGTGCTGATCCCCCACGTCCAGGTCAACGGCGATGGCGCGGCCCGACTGCCCAATACTCTCAACATCTCCATCCACTACATCGAGGGCGAGGGCATGCTCTACCAGCTTGATGCCCACGGCATCTGCGCCTCGTCGGGGTCGGCCTGCACCTCCGGCTCCCTGGAGCCGTCCCACGTGCTGCGGGCCATGAACGTGCCCTTCACCGCGGTCCATGGTTCGGTGCGCTTTTCTTTCTCCCGCTACAACACCGAGGCCGACGTCGACAAGATTCTCGAAGTCTTCCCCGGCATCGTCGAAAACCTCCGCAAGCTTTCACCTTACTGGGATGTCAAGGCTGCCTCCCCCCGTCCGGATGCGCCGAAGGCGTAGTCCGTAATAGCTTTGTCCCCTTCAAGTACCCTCAAATAACGCTTGACTACGGTGGGCGTAACTCATAGATTAGTTACGGATTGCGAACCCACATTCATGGAGGACCCAAGCATGAATTCCAAGGATCTCGCGATTGGAAAGGCCCCGGCTTCATTGTCCGAACCCAGTGCCGCCCGTCAGGGTGGCGCCGTCGCTGATGCGTCGGCAGCCCCTGCAGCCTTCGACCAGCACTACGAAATGCCCGACACCTATCGCAAACCGCGCGCGGTGCTGCTGCTCAAGAACCCCGAGTGGATGTTTTTGCACTGGGACTTCGACGACGCGGTCAGGGAGCGTCTGACTGCAAATGGACAGGGGCCGCGGCTGCGGGTCTTGCAGGGCGGCCGGGAGGTATTTCGCACTTCGGTGGACCTGGGCGCTCGGCGTTACTACGTCAAGATCCCTGATGGTGGCGGGTCGATTCAGGCGCAGTTGGGCGTGGAGCGGGAGGGGGATTTTGTGCCGGTGCTGTCGTCGGAAGTCGTGGCGGCTCCGGCGGCCCGGGTTTCGGATGACCTGCAAGTGCAATTCGTCGCCCCGGCTTGGACCGGGGCTACCCCCGGGTCTCTGGCCGGCAACCAACTGCTCACCGAGGAGCAGTTTCGCGCGCTCTTTGGCGAAGTGCCCAACGACGTGCCCTGGTATCGGCAGTCGACCCGATAATCAGGCGGACCATCCAATATGGGGAATCTCATGGACCCGAAAGGCTATCTCTCCATCGTTCTACATGCGCACCTGCCATTTGTCAGGCATGCGGAGTTTGATGATTTTCTGGAAGAAGAGTGGCTCTACGAAGCTATTGTGGAGACCTATCTGCCGCTTATCGACCGCTTCTTCCAGTTGGTTGACGAGGGCATAGATTTCCGTTTTTCTATGGTGGTGACGCCATCCCTGGCCAGCATGCTGGCCGATGACCTGCTCAAGCAGCGGGCCTCACGCTACCTCGACCGGCTGGTTGAGCTGTCGGGCAAAGAGATTGAGCGTACCCGGCACGAGCCGGCCTGCAACCATGTGGCGCACTTCTACCATGATCGTTTCAGGCATCTGCGCAGCCTCTACCATGATCGCTTGGGTGGTGACATCCTGCGGGGCATTCGTGAGTTGGCTGATGCCGGCGTGTTGGAAGTGATGACGTGTGCCGCGACTCACGGCTTCCTGCCGCTGCTGCGTAGCGTGCCCAAGGCAGTCGAAGCACAGGTGAAGCTTGGGACG
>CALGBT010000868.1 GCA_937884235.1 uncultured Pseudomonadota bacterium | reverse complement strand
CCTGCACCCCTTACGCCTCCCGACAGACGTGGCTCCAAAACCGGTCAGCGGCAGGTGAAAGCGTTCTTGTTCGCAACTTCAGCGCGTAGAAGGTACGTGGCAAGGGAGTCCCGGGAAAATCGATGAGTCGGAGCTGGCCGCTGCTCAGGTCCTCCCGCACCGCGGCGTGAGAGACAAAAGCCAGCCCTAGACCAGCCAGCGCGCACCGGCGCATCGCCTCGGTGCTGGAGACCTCCACCTGCCCCCGCACCGTCGCCCCTTGCTCACCGAGCAACTCGTCCACCGCTCGCCGCGTTCCCGACCCCACCGCACGTCTGATCCAGGGCAGTTGATCAAGATCTGCCGCGGCGACTCGGTCCGGCACCTGAGTGGCCGTTGCGGAGGCCACCGGCACGATCTCGTCGACGGCAAAGGCCTGGCAATGGAGGCGCCGCTTGTCACCCACCTCGGCCCCGACAAACGCCAACTCGCACTCGCCATCCAGGAGTGCCCTGGTGGCGGCCCGGGAATCCATAACACGTGCGACCAGCGAAACCTGAGCATGGGCCTTGCGGAAGGTGGCCAGAAGCTGCGGCAGCAGATACTCAGCGGGCACCGTGGAGGTTGCAAAGACGACCTCGCCAGAGGGATCGTCCCCGGCCTCCTGCAAGCGCATCATACCTTCCGCTGCCAACTCCAGCAGGCGCTCGGCATAGGGTAGCAGGACGCGCCCGGCTTGCGTCGGGCGAGCCTCGGCACCACCGCGGTCCAGGAGCCTCGAAGCAACGCTCTCCTCCAGTCCCTTAATGCGGAAGCTCAGCGTGGATTGGCTCAGTTGCAGTTCCTCCGCCGCCCTGGTCAACGTGCCCAAACGAACGACTGCAGTAAAGGCTCTAAGTTGTTCGAGATTCAAGTCGCCCTCTCATTGCCTAATCACGGTCAAGCCACCATCAGACCTGTCAATTCTAGCTCTTGCCGCCCATGGAGTCCAGCACCCCCGAGGAGAAGGAGAGGCAACGACGCGGGGGAATATGGCCTGCTGCTCTAGCGCCAGCGATAATCGATGCCGATGGAAACCACCGGTCCGCCGTAAGTCTTGGAGTCGTATTCCTGGTAAGACGAGTAGGTCTTGCTGTCAGCATCACAGTAGGTCGACTTGTAGGATGGGACGAAGTCATCAACCATGACACCGCCGATGGTCACCGGGATAATGAGGGTTCCATGACCACCGTTGCCCATGACCAACGTGCGAATGCCGATGTCGCCGTAGAACCACCCGGCGTTGGAGAAGGACCAGTCGGTGATAAGGGTCACTCTGCTCGTCAGCGGGACGCTCAAGGTCGCGTCGATACCCTCCCAGTTGAACTCGTACCCGGTGTACTCCTCGTCGTCGTCGTAGGGCGTGCAGGATTCGCCGAGGGTGACGGGCTTGCCTCCAGACTCATCATATCCGAACCAGCTGCTGTAGCTGCTGCGCTGGTAAACGAACGAGTTGTGAACGGTGAGGTTCAGACCATCCACGGTGCCCAGGCGCACCTTCTGCAGGAAGCTGAGTCCTCGGCGCCGGTCATTGCTGGAATAGACGTAACCCACGCCCAGGCCCACCTCGAAGAAATCGGTATCGTAGGAAGGGACGACGTTGGCGTGGAAGGGAGCGGCAAAGTCCTCGCCGAAGACAAAACCGATGTTGCTGAAGCCGGCCTCAACTCGCATGGGAAAGTTGAAAGTGCGGTCGTAGAGGGCGGTTGTCATCATGCCCGCGCTAAGCGTATCAATACCCAGGAAGGGGGCGACCCGGGCGCGTATCCTGTTCAAGTTGCGCTCGTAACCCGGGAACCAGTCATCGCGTGTCAAATCCCGACCGGTTGGGACGGCCGCGTCGCCGACTCGCGTGCGGTCTCCGCGGCCGAGCTTGACCAGAGCCTTGCCCTCTGCAACGGAGCTCACTGCAACCACGGCGGTCACTGTGTTCGTGGGGAGCATTTCGTCCTTGCCCGTCGCAAGACTGTACTGCAGCTTGAGATCCTGGGAGCGCAGCTCATACCGGTCACCAACCTTGACGCCTTGCCCGCTACCGATATCCAGCAACGCTACTTCCGAGCGGACTTCAACAACATGGCCACTGGCTCCCGCCGAAGTGAGCGCCCCCGCGGTTGCCGTCACCTCTGCGGCAGCTGTGGCGGCGCTGGGCTGAGCCACGGTGGGCACCATCACCTCCCCCCGCAGGAACGAAGCCAGGCCGGCCTGCCGCACGGTGCCGTCCCCGGCCACAACAAGAGGGACTATTTCCAGTTTGGCGGTGACAGCGACTAGACCGTTGCCTGACTGCTCAACCCGGATGACCTCGCGGTCGCCCGGGTTCCACGCTCCCAGCGCTACAGCAGTCTGACCATCGATGGCATAGACCAGAATCCCTGCCATGCCGGCCGCGAGATAGAGCTTGCCATCCGCCACCAGGCATCCCCCCGCCTTCTCGGCAAAGGGATACTCCACTGCCCCCTCAGCAGTTGTTACCAGGACTCCTTTCTCTGTCATTTCACAGGTGGGCGCCGCCGCCTGCACCGTTGCCGCAGCGAGCAGCGCTACCGTCAGAATCGAAAATGCCATTGCGTGTCTCATGCAAGCCTCCATGCGTGGTTGCGCTCCTTCACCATACACGAAGCGTGCCAGTAATGCGTCGGCCTTTCTGGTGATCTTTATGCCAACTCGGTTGCGTCCCACCGTGATGCGTGGATAATGGCCGCAGCGCACGGCCCCGGCCGTGGGGAGGGATGATGCGTCCAGAGATTCTGGCACCGGCAGGTGACGTGGCGAAGCTGAAGACGGCCTTTCACTTCGGTGCCGACTCCGTCTACCTCGGGTTGAAGCGCCATTCGTTGCGCAACTTCGCCCGTAACTTCGACCTTGATGAATTGGAATATGCCCTCGGTTATGCCCACGAGCGCGGCGGCAAAGTATACGTCACGCTCAACACGCTGCCCTACGACGAAGACCTCGACGACATGGCCGCCGACGTGCGGCGCCTAGGTCAACTGCAGCCCGATGCCGTCATCATCGCCGACCCTGGTGTGCTGAGCCTGATCCGCAGCGAGGCACCGAATCTGCCGGTCCACCTTAGCACCCAGGCCAACGTCACCAATGCCGCCTCCGCTCGCTTCTGGTTCGACCAGGGCATCGACCGCATCATCGTCGCGCGGGAATTGGGCATTGACCGCCTCTCGCATCTGGTGAGCACCGTCCCGGGCGAGGTTGAGGCCTTTGTCCACGGCGCGGTCTGTATCTCCTACTCCGGCCGCTGCTTTCTCTCACACTACTGGACCGGGCGGGATGCCAATCGGGGCGAATGTGCTCAGGCCTGCCGCTGGAAGTATCGGGAGGTTGAAGAGCAGCGCCGTGAAGGGGAGCACCACTACCTCATGGAGGATGACCGCTACACCTACTTCTTCGATGCGCGAGACCTGTGCGCACTGCCGGTGCTGCCGCGGCTGTTTGGCACCGGACTGGCAGCGTGGAAGATCGAGGGGCGGATGAAGTCTCAGCACTACGTGGCGGTGACCACAGATGTCTATCGGCAAGCTGCGACCTGGCTGGCGGCCGGGGAGGTTGAGCGGTTCGAGGCAGCCCTACCCGAGCTGCAACAAGAAGTGGCCCGGGTCAGCAATCGCGACTTCTCAACCCATTTCTTGCCCGGTGGGGTACCCGACCTCGATGCCTACAACAAGACCGGCTCCGCGTACCGCAACGCAGCCGCCTTCGTCGGCACCGTTGTGGCCCGGAGTGAGCATTTCATCGATGTGGGACTCAAAAACAAGCTGGAGCCCAACAGCTCACTGGAACTGCGGGACCGGGGCCTGGTGCGAGAGCCCCTCAACGTCGGCCCCCTCTTTCTGCCCAACGGCGATTCCCTGGAACTGGGCCTCCCCAACACCATAGTGCGCATCCCCGGCGCGTTCAATTCAGGCATCGGGGCCATCGTGCGGACATTGCCAGAGCATGGCGGTGAGGAGTCAGCGAGCGACGTTTGACGTACGTCACCCGAACCCGACTTAGCTAGAGGCAGTCTCCGCAGGGTCCCTCACCGCATTGCCCGAAGCACTCGTTGACTTCGTGGTCTTCGGTGCCGGAGTTGAGGTAGCGGTCGTCATATGGTGGATTGGCGCAT
>CALGBT010000867.1 GCA_937884235.1 uncultured Pseudomonadota bacterium | reverse complement strand
GCTGCCTGGCAACGGAGGAGTAGCATGGAAGAGGCGCACCCAACTATTCTCATCGTCGATGACCAGCCTGCGAACATCCATCTACTGGCCGAAGCCCTCGCCGCAGACTACGAAATCGTTGTCGCCACCAGCGGGCAGGAGGCCATCGAACTGGCCATGGCCGGTGATCCACCAGATCTCGTTCTCCTCGACATCTTGATGCCGGGCATGTCCGGCTATGAAGTCTGCGAAAGACTGAAGGCTGACGATTGGACCAAATCTGCTCCAATTATCTTCGTCACGGCCAAGAACCGCGAGGAAGATGAGACCCATGGGCTGGAGATCGGGGCAGTTGACTACATAACCAAGCCGTTCAGCATGCCAATCGTCAGAGCCCGGGTCAGAGCCCATGTGGAGTTGAAGCGACACCGGGACCTCCTGGAAACGCTGTCACTTCGAGACGGACTGACTGGCATTCCCAATCGACGGCAGTTTGAACAGCACCTGGACAGATGCTGGCGCCTGGCCAGCAGGGAGCGTCTCCCGCTCTCGCTGTGCTTTGCCGACATTGACAAGTTCAAGCTCTACAATGACCGCTACGGGCACTTGGCCGGGGACGATTGTCTGCGGAGTATTGCCAACACTTTGCACGGCTGCGCCAATCGCCCCATGGATCTGGTGGCCCGATTCGGCGGTGAGGAGTTCGTCGCCATTCTCCATGGCACAGATGAAGACGGGGCGGGAATCCTTGCGGAGCGGATGCGAACCGCAGTTGAAGCACTGAAGATTCCCAACAAATCAGTGAGTGGCGGTGCCATGGTGACGCTGAGTATCGGGCTGGCTACGGTCATACCTGACGAACAGACCCTGGCCAGCGAGCTGGCCAACCGGGCCGACCAGGCCCTTTACAGGGCCAAGGACCAGGGGCGTAATTGCGTGGTCCGCTACGTGCCCTGAAGGTTGCCTAGAGACCGTAGTACAGGTTCATCTCGAAGGGATGGGGGCGATTGCGCACTGCCTCAACTTCTTTGGTCTTCTCCGCTACCCAGGTCTCCAGCAGTTCCCGTGAGAAGACATCCCCCGCCAGCAGGTAGTCGTGATCTTCTTCCAACGCCAGGAGGGCCTCCTCAAGGTTGAGAGGAACCGAGACCAACTGGTCCTTCTGCTCCTTGCTCCAGTTGAAGATATTGTCGTCGAACGGGCCATAACCGTTCTCTTTGGTCGGCATCGTCCGGTGTTTGATCCCGTCGAGGCCCGCTAGCAGAAGTGCGGACATGGCGAAGTAGTAGTTACAGGTGCCGTCACTGGTACGAAACTCGATTCGCTTCGTCTCGGCCGTAGTGGCGTAGCGGGGGATTCGAATCGCGGCGCTGCGGTTGGAGAGCCCGAAGAAGAGCTTTACCGGGGCCTCGAATCCAGGCACCAGCCGCTTGTATGAGTTGGTGCTGGGATTGGTCAGGGCCGCCAGGGAACGCCCATGCTTAAGGATACCACCGATGAAGTAGAGTGCAGTGTCTGACAGGTCGGCGTACCCCCCCGGTTGGAAGAAGAGGTTGGTACCTTGCTTGCGCAGCTGGATGTGAAAGTGCATCCCATTGCCAGGCTCATCGTAGAGCGGTTTGGGCATGAAAGTGGCCGACAGGTCGTTGCGCAAGGCCGTATTATGAATAATGTCCTTGATGTACATCATGCGGTCAACGATGACGCTGAAATCGATCATCTCAGTCTCGATTTCCTGTTGCCCGGAGAGCCCAACCTCGTGGTGGTGATAGCGAACGGGGCAACCGATATTCTCGATATGCTCTACCATCTCCTGCCGAACATAGGCGAACTTATCAAACGGCGTGTCGATGTGATAGCCCTTGCGATTGGCCACCGCGGTGCCGTCGCGGTCGCGATAGCCAAAGGGCAACTCTGCCTTGTTTTCGGAAGATGTGAACTTGTAGCCGGCGCTGTGCTTGCTGTTGTGAATCTCCGCATCATTGAAGAGATAGAACTCAAACTCCGGGATCCAGAGTGACTGGTCGGCGATTCCGGTCTCCATCATGTATTGCTGGGCTCGCCGGGCCAGGCTACGGGCGTCCTTGGCCACACCAATACGCGTGTCGGCATCACAGATGAAGGAGAGCATGCGCAGCGTGGGGCGCCGGGTGAAGGGGTCGATCATCGCCGTTTCGACATCGGGTATGACGACCATGTCTCCGGATTCCACGGAGCGCATCCCGGGAATACTAGAGCCGTCAAAGGAGACCCCGCTCTCGAGCATGCTCTCCAGCCGACCGGGAGGGAAACCGATGTGGTACCAGTTGCCCACGAGGTCCGAGTACTTGACATCGATGTTCTTAATATCGTGCTCTGCGATCAGCCTTTTGACTCCTTCCAGATCCATCTCCCCCCCCTTTAGCCCGCAGGCTAACTATTTCAGGCTGTGTGCGACGAACTCTTCCACCTCGGGGATTCCCCCCTGGTAAATCAAGTACCCGTCGTGCGGCTCGCGCTCAGTGATTTCATGAGCGATGGGCGTCAACATCATGTCCCGAACCTTGTCCCGGTCATCGGTATGACCCAGCACCCACCCCAACTTCATGAAGGCCACTTCGGGCATCATGTTGGCAGTCGGTACGACGTTGAGTTCCATCAACTCGCGACCAGTCTCGTAAACGTACATCTGGACATAGCCCCACAGCGTTTGCACTGTCATGAAGACGTGAACGCCCTTCTTCTGCGCGTAGTCCATGGCTTCATACATGGGACGATTAACATGGCCCAGACCGGTGCCGCCGATGATGATGCCGCGATAGCCCATGTCGACGCACGCCTTCATGATGTCGGGGTTCATCCCAGGGTAGAACCAGAGCAGCGTCACCCGCTCGTCATACACTGCATCGATAGTCACCTTGCGGTCATCGCGACGACGCAGGTAATCGTCCCGCAATGGAATCACGTCGTCCCGGTTCACCATGGCCACGGGGATGTCACCGATGGTGCGAAAGGTAGAACGATAGCTGGAGTGCATCTTGCGCACCCGGGTGCCGCGATGGAGGAGACCGTATTCATCTGAGGTCGGCCCGAACATACACACCAGCACTTCGGCAATATCCCCATGCCCAGCAGTGCGCATGGCGTGAATCAGATTCAGCGCGGCATCAGACGAAGGCCGGTCTGACGAGCGCTGCGAGCCGACCATGACGATGGGAATGGGCGACCCCTGCACCATGAATGACAGAATGCTGGCGGTGTGGTGCATAGTATCGGTACCGTGGCCGATGACAATCCCCTTGTAACCATCTTCAATGGCCTTGCCGATGGCAATGGCCGTGCCGATATACTGGTCTTTGGCCATGTTCTCGCTGAAGACACCGAAGAGTTTCTCGGTATCCAGGTTGCAGATGGATGCCAGTTCCGGCACGGCCCCGTTGAGTTCCCCCGGGCTGAAGCTGGGGATCACGGCCCCGGTCCGGTAGTCGAGGCGAGAGGCGATGGTGCCGCCGGTTCCGAAGAGCTTGACATCGGGCAACTCTTCGTTGCGCGGAACCTCTTTCTCTGGGATCCGGTAGTCAGCCTTCCGGATGCCGGATTCGGTCATGTTCGTGATGGTATCAACGGCCACGCCGATGTTGTACCCGCTATCCAATTTCAAGACGATATGCAGGTCATCAAAGGTTTCTGAACGGGGCAGAATCAATCCCTCGAAGGTGCCTCTGGCGGTATGGACCTTGGCCACGCCCCAAACCCCCACGCCAAATGATTTCAGTACTTCCAGGGCCCTGCCGCGGTAGCCTCTGTGGCGGTCATTGCTCATGCTGTCACCTCCTCCCGGTCGAGCCAGCGCAGCACGCTTTCTCGGATCTCCGACCCCAGAGCAAGGCCGCGCAGTGCACGCACCGCCTGCCCCATGGCCACCCGCTCGGCCTTGATGCGAACGAGGCTCTGCAGCCTCTCGGAGTCGGCATCGAGGATCTTGAATACTTCATCATCCAACATGGTTGCGGTCCAACCCTGGAGCATTGGCAAACCTGCCAACGCCGCCTCCATTCCGCCCTGGGGATCAACTGCCAGACGGGCCAGCACATCGTAGGCAACCTCCCGGGCAAACCTGCCGGAAGCATAGACGCGGAAGAACTCAAGGAGCGTATCCCCGGGAATCTTGCGCGGATGCTCCCAACCCCTCTCCAGCCGGCGGAAGGCATTGGTCAGGATGTGAGAAACGACCCGGGGCGGCGCCCCGATCTCTTTGACTATGCGCAGGTAGAGATCGCCGTGACCACTGAGGATCAGCATGTCGGCAGCATCGTGGGGCAGACCTAAGTCCTGGGTCAACACCTCGTACCTATCCCAGGGAAGTGCCGGCAGGTTGGCTTCGATGCTGGCCAGATGGGCGTCGTCAATGGCTGCCGGCGGCATGTCCGTGTCCGGGTACATCCGATTGGGGCCAGCCAGCACTCTTTCAAAGCGGGTGGTGCCGTCCGCCCGCACCTGCCGAGTATCCGGAGTCACTGCGTCGAGGGCATCACGACAACGCCAGAGCACCTCTTCGCAGGCCGTGATGACATCTTGCGGACTGCCCCAGACAATGACAACACTGTCCTTCTCGTCGGCCCCCAGTTGGGATGCCGCTCGCTGCCAGATTCGTTGGGCGATGTTGGGTGTCGGATCGTCACTGAAGAGGAGATTGGGAAGCTGGTCGAGGCAGGCAACGACGCGCACGCGGTCGCTCACTTCGTCGACGAATCTCCGTCCGCCTCCCAGGCTGTGCAGTAGGATTCCGCCAAAGCGCGGCAGGCGAACGGCATAGGCAACGGCACCAGCTGAGAGCGCCTCCCGAATGGGAGCGTGCCTGGTCATTCGCAGGAGCGTCGTGACATCGTGCCAGTTCTCCAGGAAGCTCTCCTTGACCAATCCTCGCCGCTTCATAATCGCCGCGATCTCGACCAGGGCTCTCTGTCTAATCCCTTCCCAGTGAACCAGTTGGGGAATCAGGTGGGTGCTGGGAACTCCTTTGATTTCAACCCGGTCCCCACCCGTTACACTGACATTGGTATCCTGTCTGGTCGAACCGGCCCCCCGCTTCACTTTGCCCGTAACCCGAGTGACCCGGCGGATCACTTCGGCACCGCGAAAGGCCTCCTCCGGGGTCCTGAAGTCGGGTTCCGTGACTACCTCGATGAGGGGAATGCAGAGGCGGTCGGTGTGGTAGACGCGCTTGTGCCCCCGGTCAGTGAACTCACGACAGGCATCCTCCTCAAGGGAGATTTGGCGAACTTTGATCTTGCGGCCATCCAATGGGAACCATCCATCCAAGCCAACAATCATGGTGCGCTGGAAACCGGTGGGAATGCTCCCGTCAAGATACTGCTTGCGCGCAATGTGAATCTCGCCAACGATGCTGCACTGAAAGAGCAGGGATATCTCGATGGCGATATCGAGGGCCTCGCGGTTCAAGCCGAAGGGCGGGGCATCATCCATCTCGTACGTGCACACGCGATCCCGCTGCAAGCGATAGTGAATCACCTTGCGCGTCCGAAACTCCATGAGGGCGGTGCGGTCATATTCACCCATCTCGGACAGCGTCGGCCTCATGTGCCGCTTGATCTCGGCGTCGTATCGGTCGGTGTAGCTGGTATTGGGACACTTGCAGAAGAGTTTGTGCCGCGTGGCCAGTTGCTGGTGCACTTCCAGACCGCACTTGAGACCCATGCGCTGGTAGGCTTCAAAATCAAGAAATGATGTCTCCATCGAACCCCCGGGGGCAGTTGATACCGCCAGATACTACATGGACCCGGTAAGGCGTTCAAGGCGCGTTCGCCGATCTGCGCAGAGTATTTCTCAATGGCTGGTCGCCATCAGCGCGGCAACGCTATTTCTTGAGCATGAAGAGCAGCATCTTGGCGTTCACTTCGGCGTTCACCGAATGGGGGATGGAAGCCGGCATCAGGACGTTCTCACCGGCCTTCGCCAGCACGTGCTCTCCATCGACAATCAGGTCAAGCTCTCCTTCCACCACTTGCACAAAGGCATCAAATGGGGCGGTGTGCTCGCTGAGCCCCTGTCCCGCCGAGAAGGCAAAGAGCGTCAGGGTGCCCGACTCAGTGCGGGCCAGGGTGCGGCTGACAATGGCATCTTCGCCGTACTCTATCAGTGCTTCCAGACGGACCGGCTTGGCCACGGGGAAGCTCTCGGCAAAGGCACGCTTTGGGGGCGTCATTTCTCTCTCCCTGCCACCGGCGGCAATTGCAAATCCGGCGGCCTCTTCAACAAGGTATTCCCACGGCCGACAAAAACAAGTCTCGAAGCACCTCTGAATTGACGCACCCTTGACTCGCGTCAAAGAATACCCCGACCGAGATGGAGCCACTTTCCCGTGACCTGAGGCCCCTGGCCAAAGCAACGATCACTGTGCTACGGGTCAAATCGATAGCCTATCTGGCGCACGGTCTTCAGGTGACGGGGACTAGCAGGCTCGGATTCCAGCTTGCGGCGCAGGGCCATGATGAAGTTGTCCACGGTGCGCTCAGTTCCCTCGAAATCCCAGCCCCAGACCCGCTCCATGATTTGCGCTCGGGAGAAGCTCCGGCCGGGGGCACGGGCGAGGAGGAGGAGCAGGTCGAACTCCCTGCGGGACAGCTCCACCGGCTTACCGTCCCGGGCCACAGTGCGGCCGACAACATCCACGATGATCTCGCCGAAGACAATCGGTGAGGCCTTCTTCTCTCTGCCCTTCGTTCTTCTGAGGAGGGCCTCCACCCGGGCCAATAGTTCAGGCAGTTCAAAGGGCTTGGGCAGGTAGTCGTCAGCCCCCAGCTTGAGCCCCTCCACTCGCTGTTCGAGGCGCCCTCGGGCTGACAGCACCAGCACCGGGGTTTCCACCTCTCGACTACGCAACTCGTCGAGAATGTCGAGGCCGGTGAAGCCGGGCAGCATGATATCGAGCACGATGAGGTCGGGCCTGGTCTCAAAGGCCATACTCATGCCCTCTTCCCCATCCCGAGCAACCAGTACGCGGTAGCCTTTGCGGCCGAAGTTCATGGCCAGGCCTTCCCGCAACGACCGGTCATCTTCCACCACCAGAATGGTGATTTCCGCCTGCTCAGGTGCGGACATCACTCCTCCTCGCCATGACGTGGCATGGGCACGCCCGCCGCCAACGGAATTCGCACCGTGAAGCGGGTTCCCTCACCGGGAGTCGAGAGAATGTCGAGGTGGCCTTCGTGCGCGGCCACCAGGGCCGCGACAATGGCCAGCCCCAGTCCGGCGCCGCCGGCACCGGTATGCTCCCGACCGATCACGCGATAGAATGGCTCAAGAATTCGCTGTTGCTCGTGCTTCGCAATTCCCAGGCCGTTGTCGGATACCCGCATCACCGCATAGCCATCCTCCTGCTTCAATGTGAGGCCGATGCGCTTTTCCTGGCGCGAGTATTTGTAGGCATTGGTCAGCAGATTCATGAGGACACTGCTCATGGCACCGCGGTCGTGGGGCACTGCCCCCAGCTCGTCGATGGTCACTTCGAACCGGACATCGCCACCGGCAACCATCCGGTCAAAGCGGTCAGCTGCATCCTTGACGGTAAGAGAGAGGGGCTCAAAGACGATGGAAAGCCCAGTGCGATCCTGGGGGATACTGCGCCAGCTGAGCAGTCGCTCCACCATGATCTCCAACCAGTGGGTCTCCCGCACAATGCCGGAGACGCAGCGTCGCATCAGCTGGGGATCAGCGGCGGCCTCCTCGTCTTCGAGGGTCTGCGCATAGATGCGAATGGCCGCCAGTGGCGTTTTCAACTCGTGGGAAACGTTGCTCACCAGGTCGGATTGCAGCCGGGCGGTGCGGGCTCTCTTGCCCAGCCAGACGACCAACACGATCCCGCTGGCGAAGGCCGCGGTAGCAAAGACCACTGCCAGAACACCGACGACGATTTCCCGTGGAGTTTCGCTGAGGGCCAAAGTAACAACACCCACCCCAGAGGCCAGGACGATGGGTACCAGAACGCCGACAGAGAGGAGCACTAGGGGCCGGGTCAGCCCGAGGTTCACGGCACGCCTCAGCTTTGCCCTGGCGGAAGCGATAGTCGCCACGGCTACCTCCAAAGGATGGTTGCTCCCCTACCCTACCTGACGATACCCCTTGGCCGCAACCTCAGTCGCGCTGATGCGGGTGGGTACCGGCAGCACTCCATCCCGCTGGCCCCGGAGGTAGCGGGTCAGGATGGTGTGCGGCTGGATGCGATCCCCGAACAGCTTGATTCTGGCCAACCAGGCCGCGGCCAGCGCCTGCGCACCGACACGCTCAAGTCGCCGGGCGAGAGTCATGGGCAAGCGTTGGAGGAGCTGGCGGTCCAAGGAATTCGCCCGCTCCCGCTCCTGATCGTTGATCGCGTGCTGCTTGATAACTCCCATGATCGACGACCACTCCCGCAGGCGTTGGGTCATCTTCAGACGCCGCGCCTCAAGAATGGGGGGCAGGTCACCCTTGGAGTGGAGACGGTCGTAACCCCGTATGGTAGTATCCATGACGCGCGTCATGGAACTCGAATTGCGCCGATAGTCCTCCTGGAACGCATGGCGGATCCAGTGGGCGGCGCTGTCGCCGGGGAAGTGGGGGTGACGAAAGCTGAGTTCGTTCTGGCCGTGCCATTCCTCGAAGGGAAGATCTTCACGCAGCAGTCCCCGCTTCTTTTGGTCCAGATAGAGGGCGGTGGTGGGCAGGGGCGTCAGCAGCATGAACTGCACGAAATCAGATTCCAGTTGCACCATGAAATCAATGTCCTTGCCGATGTTCTCGGGCGTGTGGTGCTCCGCACAGAGAATGCCTGACGCCAACACGATGATGCCTCGATCGCGCAACTCTTTGACCAGCTTGCGGGGGTCGATACCATGGTTCTTGGCGAAGTTGCCCTCTTCCGAGGAGGACTCCACGCCAATCCAGATGAAGGTCACACCCAGCCGCTCCAGGTTATCAACGCCAAAGGCGGTGATGGCCTCGGCAGAGGAGAAGATCTGGAACTCAAAGAAGCGCTCGTGCGCCTCCATCTCCGCCACCAGGTCAAGTGCCCGGTCCCTATCCTTAAGGAAGTTCTCATCCATGACGAAGAACTCGTTGGTCCCCCGCCGCTCAGCAATGGCGCTGGCGGTTTCGAAGAGCTGCTTGCCGGTAGAAAGATATGCGGTGTAGGCCTTGCCAAAGAAGTGCGAGGTGCAGCAGAACTTGCAGGCATTGACACAACCGACGCCTGGTACCAGCAGGCTGGCGGCAGTACCTGGAACCGGGACACCGAAGATGCGGGTGCTCTCGGTACTGGGCAAGGCGGGATG
>CALGBT010000866.1 GCA_937884235.1 uncultured Pseudomonadota bacterium | reverse complement strand
GGCTAGCTTGATTTCGGGGCTATCAAACCTATCTTAGCCCGTGTAAAATGAAGTCGCTTGGACTTCTTTGGACGGAACTGCACAGGAGATAACCATGGCCAAATCTCGAACGTTGCTGAATGCCTTCTCCGTTGCTTTCCTGCTCTTCTCCGCCTCTTGCGGCGATGGCGAGGCGACCAAACCAAGCCTCTTCGACGACACTGCGCAACCGGGTAGTGAAATCGCGAAGGGAGCCGACGTGGGCCTCGATTTCTCGCTCGGCACGGATACCAACGGCGACACATTCTCCTTTGATTCCGGCTCTCTCGACCTGGGAGACATGTGTGTGGATGCCCCAGGCAGTGTTGCTTGCCCATGCCAGGGCAATGACGATTGCTTGACCGGATACTGTGTCCAGGCCACCGGCGGCTCTGTCTGTACCCTCGAGTGCCTGGAGGAGTGCCCCTACGATTGGACTTGCACTGGCATCCAGGGGTTTGGCGCGGATCTCGTCTTCCTCTGTCTCCCGGAGCAGCAGGCGGCCTGCTCAGATGGCGGTGACCCGGGCCTGCTGCTCAGTTGCTCTCAGACCTGGCCTCCCGCCCCAGAGCCGGGAGAGGCTTTCGTGGCCTGCTACGGATTTCGGGAGTGTACCGCAACTGGCTGGTCGGAATGCGTCCTGCCGGAGGAACTCTGCGACAACCTTGACAATAATTGCAACGGTCAGATCGATGAGGATTTTGTCGATGATTCTGGTAGCTACTTCACCGCCGAGCATTGCGGACAGTGCAATGATAACTGCACCTTCTTGAACTACCCTAATGCGGAAAGTACGTGCAATGCCAACCTGAAGGTCCCCACCTGCGCCATGCAATGCCTGGGCGGGTTCTTCGACCTCAACAACAACCCGGAAGATGGCTGCGAGTGCGAATATCTCTCCGCCACTGATTTCCCGGACGGCATCGACCAGAATTGCGATGGTGCAGACGGTGACATCGGGGATGCGCTCTTCGTCGCCAAGAATGGCAACGACGGCAACTCCGGAGCTATTGACAAGCCACTACTCACCATCCAGGCGGCGTTGGACAAAGCCCTGGACGAAGGCAAGCGAGATGTTTACGTGGCCTCCGGAGTTTATGCTGAGTCAATCGTCTTGCGTGAGGGCATCGGCCTTTACGGTGGCTACTCCTCCGATTTCAAGCAACGCACCGTTGACCTCAACGTCACCGTCATCATGGGCGAGGAGTTCCTGGCCGACCGGCCCGGTGCCGTGAATGCCGTTGATATTGCCGGCGACCCGGGCACCACCGTGCTCGACGGCTTCACCATCTTCGGGCACAACAACATGACACCTGGCGGCAACAGCTACGCGGTCTATGTGCGTAGCTGCAGTGACGGGCTCAAGATCTCAAACAATACCGTTGAAGCAGGCTCCGGCGGTCCTGGCGCCAAGGGTTCTGATGGCACCAACGGAGCGCCCGGTGCGGCGGGTGAAGATGGTGCTGGCGCATTTGGTGTGAGTACGTCCAATTGCGGCAACGTGGAGCCCGCTCTGCCCCGCCCGGGCGGGCTCGGTGGCACGCCCACCTGCTCTGGGGAGAGCGGGGCGGCAGGGGGTGCGGGCGGCGGTAACACTTGCCCATCCGTCTATGGCGCAGCCCCAGCTGCCTTTGAACTCGGCCAGTCTGGAGAGGGTGTTGACGGCGGGTCTGGTGGCGGCGGCGGCTACGACCGTGAGGTCTGGTACTGCTCGCTCTTTCCCCCTGCTGGTGAGTGCCATCAAGCCGAAGACGGTAATGAGACAGCGGTCTCCGGCGGGGCTGGCGGCAGCGGCGTGGGTGGCAATACTGAGGGCGGCAATGGTTGCCTGGGTTGGGCTGCAGGAGGGACGATAGTTGACGGCCTTTGGCAGGGGTCATCCGGTCTGCCGGGGAAACCCGGCGTCGATGCCAGCGGCGGCGGTGGCGGCGGCGCTGGCGGCGGGGCACAGAATGCCAACAGCTGTAGCGGCCGGACCCACATCGGTGGAACCGGAGGCGGCGGCGGCTCGGGTGGCTGCGGCGGCTCGGGTGGTGAAGGCGGTGGAACCGGTGGCGGATCCTTCGGGCTCTTCGTAGTCTGGGACGAAACCCCTGACACCCCCCCCAGTGTCGCGAAGAACACTATCATCGGTGGCGTCGGTGGCCCCGGCGGCCAGGGCGGCAATGCCGGTTCCGGGGCGCCCGGTGGTGCTGGTGGATTGGGCGGCGGTGCCGACTTTGCCAATGCCCCGTGCTCAGCCCCCGGCGGTAACGGTGGGGCTGGCGGACTAGGTGGCCACGGCGAAGGCGGTGGCGGGGGATGTGGCGGCATTTCGTCCGGCATCTTTGCCCATGGACATGGCGGGGCCGACCTCACGGACTACACCAAGGACAACACCTTCTTCATCGGCCTCGGCGGCAGCGGCGGCTCCGGCGGCCCCTCCATCGGCAATCCTGGCGATAGCGGTGCCGACGGCATCGCAGTTGCCACCAACCTCTAGCTATTCCCTGGCAAGAAAGAGATAGTCAGTTGCCATCTCATCAATAAGGGCGTTATTGAAAGTCACGGTCTTCACTGTGACCTGGCCAAAGACGGCGCTCAACGCCTGGGCAAAGGGCGAACTGGCGGCATATGACCACACCGCCAGAACACCACCGGGGGCGAGATGCCGCGCCGCCGCGGTGAGCCCCTCCTCGGTGTAGAACGGGTTAGTACCGACATCCAGGTTCTCGTCGGGAGAGTGATCAACGTCCACCAGGATAAGGTCAAACCTATGGGTGGGGACCTGTGCGAGTCTCTCGTAGACAT
>CALGBT010000865.1 GCA_937884235.1 uncultured Pseudomonadota bacterium | reverse complement strand
GAAACATGAGGATGCCGAGGGAGTAGATATCGGTGCGCAGGTCCAGCGAGTCGCCAATAATCTGCTCTGGAGACATGTAGAAGGGTGTGCCGATGATGAAGAGGGAACGGTCAGGGTTCTCATTGAGGGCTTTGGCCAGACCAAAGTCCAACAACTTCGTCTGCCAGGTCGTGGTGACCATGATATTCTCCATCTTGATGTCGCGATGGATGACGGTCTGTTCATGGGCGTGGTTCAATGCCTCGCAAAGTTGGGTGCAAATGGAAAGGGAGCGACCAAACGGAATCCTGGCCTGGAGCGAGTCCTGCAACTCTATGAGATTGAGGCCCTCAACATACTCCATGGCGAGGTAGGGTCGCTTCTCAATTTCGCCGTAGTCATAGACCCTGACGATACCAGGGTGGTTGAGCCGCGCTGCCGTTTGGGCCTCTCTGACAAAGTACTTCCGGGCAAGGTCCGAAGGCAGGCTCTCAGAGTGGAGCAGTTTGAGCACAACGTCCCGCTGCAGTTTTCTGTCCTCAACGAGAAAGAGGATGCCGTGTCCTCCTCGGGCCAATTTGCGCTTGAGAATGTAGCGGTCCGAACGAGGGAAACCGATGGTCGTGGTGTTGCCGCGCAATCTCAGTCGCCGTCGGGCTGGTGCGGTGGCATCGTTCTCGGATTCGGGCTCCAGCAGCCCCTCAGGAGTTTCCCGGAGTTGCATCAACTGTGCATCGATGTCGGGGGCTGTTGCCCCTGCACGCTTGGCGCGTTCGAGGCAGGCGACGGCATCATCCTTACGACCGACCTGCAGAAGGAGATCGACGACGCGATAGATGAGTTCCAGGTTCTCGGTAGAATGGCCAACCACCTTGAGCAGTTCCAACAGCCGAGTGGCAGCATGCTCCTGGCGATGGTTCTCTTCCTCAATAGCGCCGGCCATGACCTGAGCGGTTTTATACTCCGGGGAGTCAATACCGATTCCGGAGAGGATCGTCAGCGCCTTAGCCGGGTCTCCGGAGCGACGGTGGAGTCGAGCAGCGGCAATAGTATCGCCGCCGACCAGTAACTCCTCGATGGCCCTGGCCAGGCAGCCTCCTTTGAGAAAGAATTCGGCGGCCTTGCGGTGTCTTCCAGTCCGCGCCAGTAGATTCGCTGCCTCTTCATAGTGGTTCTGGTGAAGGAAGGCCTCGATGGCCTTGTCGACCTCTCCCAGTCGGGCCAATCCCCGCCCTGCCTCGAGGAAGAAGTGGCCCTTCAATAGCAGTGCAATAGCGGCCTCCATGTGGTCTTTGTCGATTAGTGTGTCGGCAACGGCCTTAAGGTCCTGCCGCTCATTCAGGTGCTCCAGAGCCAGTGCTGCGGCCTGCTTGTAGTTGCCGAGTTCAAGTTGGAGTTGCAGGGCCAGCCGATGCTCGCCGCGCTGTTCCAGGAAGCGCGCCGCGGTTGCCAACTCTCCACAGGTCCTGAGGAGACGAATTGCTTCATCGTAGTGGCCGATGGCGAGCAGGCAGGCTCCGGCCGAAGGGAGGTCTCCGCCCCGTTGAAAGAGTTCGGCCGCGTGCTTGTTGGGGCTGGGAGAGGCAGCGATCTGCGCCGCCGCAATGAACTTGCCGGCTTCGACAAGCACATCTATGGCACGTTCTTCGTGGCCGTGGGAGCGGAGCAGCTCCGCGGCGATTTCGAATTTGCCTTGCGAGGTCAAGAGGGATGTCATTTCGTCGAAGCGTCCGGCTGCGGCCAGGCGATGAGCCTTGTTCACGCGGCGTCGAGCAGAGGCCTTCGCCATCGCTACGACGATGCCCCATCCTCCCGCCAGAAGGAGTACCGCCAGGAAGGGGTAGATGACGAGGCCTGTAGTTGAGACAGCCAACATCAGCTGCCCTCCTTAGAGGGGCCAGAGTCGTGGGGCAGCGCACTCTCGACCATTTGTCGCAACTCGGCGGGGCGAAAGGGTTTGCGGAGGAAGCCACAAGTTTCGCCGCGCAAATCCCGGTCCCCCTCTTCGGCGGGGGAATACCCGCTGGTCACCAGGATGGGCGACTTGAGGCCGCCGCTGCGGGCTTCTCTGATGAAGGTCCGCCCATCCATTCCAGGCATCATGAGGTCGACGATGGCAAGGTCTGGGCGCACGGTTCCGTCCAGGACTGCGGCGAGAGCTTCTGTCGCAGAGGTGAAGCAGTGGGCTTCATGGCCCATGTCTTCGATGACATCTCGCAGCAGTTCGTTGACGAACTCCTGGTCGTCGATGATGAGTATTGAAGCCCTTCTCGGGGGGGCCCGCAGGCGGCCCTCGAGCCTGGCGGGGACCAGTGTCTCCGGTGATTTGTCGAGGGGGAGGAGGATAGTCACCGCAGTGCCTCTGCCGGGTTCACTGCGAATTGACAGTGCCCCGCCATGGTCGCGAATGATGCCATGGGTTGTCGACAGGCCGAGTCCGGTATTTCGGGCGCTTGAGCGCGTAGTGAAGAAGGGCTCACATACGCGTTCGATGTCTTCCGGGGTGATGCCGTGTCCGCTATCAGTGATGGTCACTTGTACGTATGGCCCTAGGGGCAGCCCCCCAGGTTCCATTTGGTCGACCATCTGTCGGGAGAGGGTGATATCGATTGTGCCGCCGCTCGTGGGAAGGGCATCAATGGCATTGAGAGAGACGTTCAAGAGCGCCTGCTCCAACTGGGACACGTCGCCGCGAGTGATGTTGATCCCCGGAGCTATGGACTGGCTAACATCGAAGCTCTTGGTCGGTGCGGTGCAGGGAAGCACTCCCGCCAGCGTCCGGGCGAGGTTGCCCAGGTCAACTGATTCCATTGCATTTGAGCCACTGCGTGAGAACGCGGTGAGGTCTTGGACGTGCAGCAATGCCTCTCGGGAGGCCCCATGGATCTTGCGCAGCATCTGTGCCACCCGGCTCTCGGGAGGCGTGCCCGAGAGGGCGAGGTCTGCGTACCCGGAGATTGCACTCAGGAGGTTGTTGAACTCATTGGCCAGTCCACTGGCCAGTGAGGCCAGTCCGTCCATCCGCTGCAGGTGCAAAGCAGGGTCCTGACGAATCTTCTGCCTGGTGACATCTCTGACCGACCCGGAGATGACGTCGGAGAAGGGAATCGGGTTGGCATCGAACAGGACCGCCCGACGTTCGCCGCTGCGAGTGATGAGCAGCATTTCGTAATGCTTTGGGAGAGTAGGGTCCCGCCTCATGCGCCGGCGTCGATGCTCTCTGATCCGCTCCAAGTCCTCGGGGGCAATCACACGCGTGAAAGAAGACTGTAACAGGTCCTCACGGGTGTGCCCGGTAATTCGTTCGAATTCGCGGTTAACGAGCAAGAACCTCCCGGTTTCATTATCCAGGGCAAACAGCCCCACGGGAGTTTCCTCAAAGAGGCCGTGCAACATGCGGCGCAGAATTGCCACCTCGCTGTCGCTGCCTGCTTCCTCGCCTTCAGAATTGGGCCGGCCGATGAAATCTTTCCAGTGGAATCGCTCTGCGGCCATGGTCTGCCTGTCGTCCGGGCTCATGGTTGCGTGGCTCAGTTGCTCCTGACCTAGTCACTCTCAGGGTAGCACGATTGAGGCGCGAAAAAAAAGAAAATGGGGCTCTTGGTGGCTCTGCAGGCGGCCGGTCATTTGACTTGACTACACTGGAAGTGCGCCGCTATAGTAGACGCAACTTTGAGTACTCTCGGGCTGGATTGCGGCCGGAAAAGAAGGGGGCTAGAGATGAGGCGATTTTTGGCGTTGTTTGTTCTTTTGGGGATGGCATGGGGCTGCTCGCATGGCGAGGAGAGTGAGTGCAGCAAGTACGTGTCGCTCCTGGGTGGCGACAATCCTAAAGGCGTCTTTGACCAGGTTGCTGAGAAGAAGTGCCAGGACGCGGTGCCTATTCTCATTAAGATGTTCGACCCCAAGCAGGGCAAGTACAACAAAGAAATTATGCGCGTGATTTCTGACATCTGGGATCCGAGTGCGAAGCAATTCAAGGCTGAAGCGGAGAAGTTCACGAAGAAGAAGGGACTGTATTCTGACATGCTCCGGCTGGCCCTCCAGTCTCCTGAGACTGCGGTGGTGGCAGCCTCGAATATCGCTGAATGGAAGCTCACGGATCTTAAGGAAGACTTGGCGGCGACGCTCCGAGAGGATCTGAAGAATGAGCAGCCGCAGTACGCACCGGCGTATAGTCCGGCGCTGATTGCATTGACTTCTGAGAACATGGGCGGGTTCCAGTCTGCTCATGAAGACATCTATCTGGCGTTGCTCGGAAGCAGTCCGGACATCCAGGGCGTTGAGGTCAACAAACTGGCGGCCACCGCGTTGGGCGAGATTCGGAGCAAGAACCCTGAGGCTATCAAGGCGTTGATCAAGGGGATCTTCCTGGTCTCGAAGGATGGGGGGACGGTGTTCAAGGAGGCTCTTCGGTCTTTGCTGATGGTTGGACCTGATACCGTGCCTTATCTGGTGGCTATCGTTCAGTCGCGGCCAGGCGACGAAGCTGTTCGTTACATGGAGGAGTTCACGGTCAAGAACGCCATTTCCGAGTGGAAGTGGCGCAATGGCATGAGGATTCCCATGGTGTTGGCGCAATTGCGGGATCTGCGTGCTGCAGCTGCGCTGGTAGAGAATATTGCCCGTCCCGTCATTGAGCCCCCGAATCTGCCAGAGAATCTTCGACAGGACTGGACGATTGCCCAGACCAACCGGATCAAGTTTGATTCGTGGGGTATCATGTCGGTGGCCAACCCCGATGTGCACTGGCAGGCTTTGAAGATCATGCGTGACCGGAATGTTGAGGGTAGTGCCCGTTTGCAGTTGGCGCTGGGATTGGCCTTCAATTTTACGCCTGAGGGTTTCGCTACTCTGCTGCGCGTTGTTTACGAGCCGGAAATCGACGAAGATGCGATGCCCGAAGAGGAGATTACGAGAATCGAGAAGGAGCAGGAAGAGTTGGGGCCGGCGGCCAAAGAGTCTGACTTTATGATTCGCTATTTGCAGCCTCTTGCTTATGCCGTTGGTCCGGCGGAGTTGGACCAGTTCAACGAGATCTTTGTCGAGGGCTTCGAGGAGTATTACGGCGAAGAAGACCGATTTGAAGACATCGTTGAGAAGATGGAGCAGGTTGACGTGAAAGTCCTCCTGGGCGTGGTCACGGCCTGTGGACGGACGCTTGAGTGCTACGAGAGTGTGTTTCAGGGAGGACCGGGCAAGGTCGAAGGCAGTGCCGACGCCTATCTTCCCGAGGACGTGAAGGGCGTTGACGAACGCGAGACGGCTTATGTCCAGGCCATGGCGCGTGCCAAGGCCGGTCTGGTCATCAGTCGTTGGCCCATGGGTAGCAAGAAGGCCAAGGCCACCATGCAGATGCTGGCCAAGGAGTTTAGTGCGCTGGACTATGACGACGAGCTTTTTGGTGACTTGCGGCAGGTGATGTTGCTTGCCTTCGAGCGCGTCGGAGTGGCCAGTCCCAAGGATTCTGTGGAGATTATCCAGGCCTTGATCGCGAAGGAAGAGGCGAAGGAAGTTGAGCCGGTGAAGGTTTGGAATCAGCGCCTCACCGCTCTGGTGTACTACCTCGATAACTATCGGGCGCCGGAGGCTGGAGACAAGAAGCCAGTGGCCGTTGAGGCAAAGGCAGCACCCGTTGCCGAGCCCGAAGAGAAGCCCGTTGCCGAAGAACCCACCGAAGCCGCGCAGTAGAGTAGCGCTCCTCAGAGTTCCCCCGTAGCCGACTACTCCTCCACCAGATAGATGAGCTCATCAGCGTACTTGGCGCCTTCTTCCGCCGTGAAGTAAACCTTGGAGCCGGCGCTGTCACGCAGGTGGACGTTGAGGAAACCGATGCCAAACTGTCGAATAAGCGGGTGG
>CALGBT010000864.1 GCA_937884235.1 uncultured Pseudomonadota bacterium | reverse complement strand
CGACCAAGGATCTGGACCGCTACCCCTTCCCCGATCGCGCCGGACTCTCCCCGGACCGCTACTACACTCCGGGCATGAAGGAGGCCCGGGCGACGACGCTGATGTCCAGCCGCGGCTGCCCCTTCAACTGCACTTTCTGTAATGTTCCTCACAGGTACCGGACCCGGTCCGCGGTGAATATCGTTGACGAGATGGAGTACTGCGCCACGGAACTTGGCATCAGGGAGTTCCACTTCATTGATGATATTTTTAACATCACCGTGGAGCGGGTCAACGAGATCAGCCACGAGATCCTGAAGCGGAAGCTCAAGGTCTACTGGGGTTACAAGGCCGGTGTCCTCGCCGTCGATGAAGAGATGCTGGCACTTTCCCGCAGGGCCGGCTGCATCCGCGTCCATTATGGCGTCGAAACCTGGTCCGATGCCGGGCTTGTGGCGCTACAGAAGAAAGCTCGCGAGAAAGACATCCACCGCGCCTTCAAGCTCACACGGGCGGCTGGCCTGCGCGCCATCGCCTACATGATCGCCGGTTGTCCCCATGAGAAGACACCGGAGGAAGTGCTCAGTGCGGTCCCCTTTGTCCTCTCTCTCAAGCCGGATTATGTCGTCTTCTCACTCTACACGCCCTACCCCGACGCTCCCGTCTTCCAAGAGGGCGTGGAGAAGGGCCTTTGGGATGCCGACTGTTGGAAGAAGTTCATGGTTAATCCCACTCGGGAGTATAACCTGCCCACGGTCTGGAATGAGCATATGGACAAAGAGACGCTGGTCTGGCTGCTCAAGCAGGTCCACAACCGCTTCTACTTCAACCCTCGGGTGCTGGTGCGCACCACACTTTCCATGCGCACCATCCCGGAAGCCGTTCGGCTGGTGAGGGGCGGACTGATCCTGCTCAAGCTGCAGTTCCTGCGCGCAACCACGAGGCGAATCTGAACATGAAAGAATTTGGCATGTACATGGTATTTCTGGCCCTGATTGTTGCGGCTCTGGCGACCATCGTCTACGGTTTGGAAAACGGCTGGTTCGGGGGATAAAAGTGACTGAGGACAAAAAGCATCTGCTGGCCGACGACTTCGAGCCGTCGTTCAAAGAGACCATGGGAGGAATTCGGCTCCCTGCGGTTTACTGGAACGTCCCCATCCATCTCTTTATCCTGATTCCGGTCACTTCGTTCATCGCCTATCTTGCGCATCGCGTCGACGTCTACTTCGGACTGGAACCGTTGCTGCCTGCGCCGCTGAACATTGTGCTCTTCAGCGTCTTCTTCCCCCTGGGCATTTTCATCGTCTGGTATGTCTATGGGTATCTTGCCATTAAGGGGGAGGGCGGCCCGGCCACCCACCTCGGGGGGACGCAGAAACTGGTGGAGACCGGGCCCTTCGCAGCCTGTCGCCACCCTTCCATCGTCGGCAAGTTCAGCGGTGTGTTGGGGTTCGGCTTCCTGGTCAATTCGCCCATCTTCCTGCTGGTTGTCATTCCGGCCCTGACGACCTATTCCTTGATTTCGGTGCGATTCTGGCAGGAACGCCTGTGTGAGGAACTCTGGGGCGATTACTACCGGGGCTATCGGCAGCGCGTGCCGCTAGTGGTGCCGCGCCCGAAAGCCATTGCCGCCATTTTCGCCCGTCACCTCGGCAAGGGGTAGTAGGGCCTCGCGGGGAGATTCTCCGCCGGCCGCAAGACCCAATAGCGATGGACAGTCCTCAAGTTCTCGGTGCGGACCACATAGCCCTGGCGTGCAAGCCAGACTTCCAGGGCGCGCTCGTAGTCTGCGTACCGATACATGGGCTCACCCAACTCCATGTACTCGAAGATGTCCACCACGAAACGGTCGGCTCCAGCCATGGTCCTGAAGTCGTTGTGCGTGCGCTCCATCTCAATGGAGCCGTCATTGGCCAGATGGGCTGGCAAGATACCGTAGATTGATGCCAGGAAAGTGGGGAACTGAATGGTCCTTTGCAGACCCACGCCGTTGGTCTCTCCAGACCGGTAGCTGCTGACGTCGAAGGCTTCGTTGCGAAACCGGTAGCCGTGGAGCAGATTCCAGGTGACGAGAATCGCCACCAATGTCCGCACCAAAGTGTTTGGCCAGCGCTCCATCGCTGCCGCCAGCAACAGGATGGCGGGAGGAACCCAGAGCAGCGTATAGGTGCCATGGTTGGGGCGGAAGAAGAAGTCAGTGGCGACAAACTCCTGCAGCACCGCCAAGGAGAGTGACATCGCCAACCCGAGCACGGTGTACCACCAGAGGGGCCGAGGGAGGTTTCTTCGAGCAGCCCGAAAGGCCAGCAGGCAAACGATTGTGAGCAACGCCGCCGTCCACCACGGACCGCTTTCCGCGAACAGCAGATCGGGCAGCACCGAGAAGAGCTTGCGCAGGGAGTCCATCACCGGCTCCGGCCCCCCGGCACTGCGGTAGAACGGCTCGGCATAGACCGTCATCTGCCGCTGCGCCGCAACCTTGTCGAAGGAGAGGGAGAGGGCGATCCGGTAGAAAGAGAGGGCGAGGCAACCCATTGTCACCAGCACGTCTCCGGCGTTGCGCAGCAGTGACTTGCGCCGCACCCAGAGCACCACAAGAAAGGCCGCGGCCGTGGTCACCAGAGCATTTCGATGAACCATCAACCCCAGCATGCTATAGAGGCCCAGGGGTACCAGAGTAGCCCGCTCCCGCACCACCTCCGCCAAT
>CALGBT010000863.1 GCA_937884235.1 uncultured Pseudomonadota bacterium | reverse complement strand
GGCCGAGGGCGATGATCAGCCAGGGGGTAGGAAGCTGCAACCAGCAAGCGGCGGTGAAGGCACTTCCCCCCACGGCACTCCCCAGGGCCTCCCAACCGTAGGTGCGAAGGACCGCCCCTGCCTCCCCCGCTAGGCCCGCGGCGGCGGTGCGTGCCAGCCAGGTGAAAAGGAAGCCCGCCAACATGCTGACCGGCAGTGCCGCAAGGGTGGTCCAGAGCAGCAGGTCAGCCAGGGGAAAGGTACCGCCCACGGGCACGCCCGCATGGCGCCGCAGGTGCCAGAAAAGGAAGAGTTCGGCTGCGCCGGCCACCGGCAGGAGCAACAGTACCACCTTGGCCAACAAGTCACTTGCGCCAGCCCGCCCGCGCCCCAGGAGCCCGCCAATTCCAATCCAGAACATCCAGGCTGCGAGGAACCCCCCAATGCCAAGCTCGTTTCCCGCGTAGGCCAGGAAATGTTCCCGCAGCAGCAAGGCCTGGGCAGCCATGGTCACGAAGCCGAGAAGAAAAGCCAACAGTAGTGGTCGGCGGGGAGCTGCGGACACCTATGGTTCCTCGTGAAAGACGATGGCCCCAAAAGCCTGGAAGGTTGCCCCGTTGCGCCAACCATCGGGCCCCAGGCCGGCTTTGTTCGAGAGATGCACCAGGGTCTCTTCAAGAGTCCAACCCTGCTCCACCGCCACTTGCGGCAGGAAGACCGCCGAGGCACCGGCCTTGCTCAGGATAAGGCCGTCACGACCTAGCACGAAATCACGCCAGTCGGGCTGAACCGTTGGCGGCGTCAAGACGGACACCTCCACCGAAATTCCGTCCAACTCGTCGGTGCCAACGGGTTTGAAACGACGATCAAAATGTGCGGCATTGACGGCGTTGTCCAGGACTGCCTGAAAGAGCGGCTTCACAGCCATGATATTACCGATACAGCCTCGCAATCGACCCTGCTGTTTCAGGGTGACAAAGGTGCCACTGTCAGCCTCCAGACGCGGCGTCAGAGCAACCCCCATGGTCTCCGGTTGCAAACGCTCCTGCCGGGTCACGAAGGCCTCAAGCTGCTGTCGGGCAAGGCGCAGCAGCACGCTCTTCTCCTCCTCCGTCAAAGCTCCCGCTCCAGCCACTCCCAAATAGGGCCACAGACCTGCAAACGCGGCCGACAGGTAACTCACCGACTCAGCGTAGCTGCCGGTCATCTCCCCGGACATGGCCGTTCCCAGAAGCTGCGGGCTGGTCTCCTCCGGCACCATTTTCAGGAGCAGGGCAATGGGCAGATAGCCGCAAATCGTATCTCGAGTTTCTACCTTGTGGCGCAAGAAGCCTTCGGCATCTCTGACAGCAATGAATTCCCAGGCGCGGTCCAGCAGTCCCTGCAGTCGACCCTTGGCCGCTCCCGGACCAAATTCGCCCCCCGGAGGCCCCAGATAGGAGAAGCGCTCACCATAATGGGTGAAATCAGACGAAGCGATGAGCAGATCGCCGGGGCGCATCAGCCCCCTTAGGAGAGCTGCGGTATCGTCGATCTCAGCCCGGTTGAGGCCAGAGAGGACCAGCGGAACGAGTTCAAAGCCACGGGGCAGGACTACCTGCAGGAAGGGAAGATGAATCTCTATGGAATGCTCCTGCCGATGGGCGGAAGGATGTTCCACGAACAATGGCCGCTGGCGCAAATCCTCAAGCACATCCAGGGCCAGCGGAATTTGCCCCAGGGGGGTCTCAAAATGGGTAACGCCCGAGGGTAGTGCGATTCCCTTCAGGGCGGTTCGGTGCGCCGGGCCCAGCACAAAGACACGCCCGAAGGTGCGCCCCTGCAGGGTGGCGTAGGCTCTGGCAGCCAGGGCACCGGAGTACTGGTACCCTGCGTGGGGGACGATAAGGGCCACCGGGTACCCGGAGAAATCAGACTTCGGAACGGCCTGCAAATAGGCCAGGATCTCCTGGCGCAGCTTGGAGGCATCCGCTTCGTACCAGGACCCGGCCAATGCCGCCGGTCGCACCTGTGCCGGGTCGGGTCCGGGGCCTTGCCCGTCACTTGCACCTGCGACATCAGACAACGGTGAAGGGGCCACTTCCGGGGCTGCGGAGGGAGCTGAGGTCTTCGGCTGCGGTGCCAGAGCCACCTCAGGGGCAGCGGGAACAGCAGTGGGCGTTGGTGGCGGTGAGCCAGACAATTGCTCGCGGCAGCCCACAAGTGCCAACAGGACCAGTAGCATCAACCATCGCTTCATGGTCACTCCTCCTCAGCATCAGGTGGTGCGACGCCGACCTCTCCGCAGGCAGAGCAATCCCACCACAAGCAGAACAAACCCAATCAAGGCCTCAGAGAAACAGGCCCCTGCCCGGATACTGCCAACTTGCTCCATGGGTGGTCGAAAGTCAGCCCGAGCCTTCATCAGGTCCAAGGCCAGGTGGGGAAGTTCTCCACTGCCCAGGAAGAGTTTGTCGGTGATCCTGTCAAAGTAAAGGTTGTTGGCCCGCATCAACTGCACACCACTCACTTCATCAGGCGCTTCCTGAAAGGACTGGACCGCATCACACCAGCGCCCCAGCTTCTTCACCGAGCGGGAGTCAAATCGCTCGGCAACCGCGTCATTGTCGCATGCATGCAAGAAAGCTGCAGCCGGTTCCTGGGCCCCGGCCACGAGTGAAGCGACCTTCTCTTTGTCGTAGAAGAACTTGCCCGCTCCCAACCTGCCGTTGCCAAGAAATCCGTCACCGATATCAAAGAGCCCCAGGAGCAGCAGGACCGCTCCGATTCCCAACCAGATCTTGTTCGTCCTTGTGAGCATCACCCCCCCCTATTGCGCGCCAGTTAGACCGACCAGCCATAAACTGAGTCCAGGCCAGTAGGTAATCACCAGCAAGCCGGCAAACATGATGGCCAGAAAGGCCAGGGAAGCTGAATAGAGTTTGACCACGGGCCTATCGAACCGCAGCGAGGCCACAAAGAGATTGATGCCAACCGGCGGCGTGGAGTAGCCGATCTCCAGGTTTGTCAGGAAAATGACAGCCAGATGTGCCGGGTGAATGCCAAAGCGATAGGCAATGGGCAGCAGCAAGGGCAACACCACCAGAATGGCGGAAAAAATATCCATCAAACAGCCCACCACCAACAGGAAGAGATTGAGCATCAGCAGAAAAATGATCTGCCGCGGAATGACGAAGAGGCCCAGGACCGGCAACTCCTCGGGAATAAGGTTCTCGATAATCGAAAGCACGGTATCGGGCACCTTGGCCACTACCAGGAAATTGAGGAGCCCCATGGCAGCCACCAGGATGATGAGGATTCCGCCCACCAGCACCATGGAATCAACAAAGGTGCGCACGAGCGTACGAATCCCGAAATCGCGATAGAGCACAAGTTGCATCAGCAGCACGTAGGCCGCAGTTGCCGAGGCGGCTTCAGCCGGGGTGAAATAGCCGCCGAAGATCCCCACACCGATGATAACCGGGATGGGCAACTCCCAGCGTGCACTGCTCAAGGCCTGTACCGCACCCCGAGGTGAGAAACTGGTCCTCAGGACCTTGCTGCGGAACCCGAGGAAGATGCAGTAGACGGCGATGGCGAAAACCATCAAGAGGCCAGGGATCAGACCGGCAGTGAATATTTGCGTGCTGCTGGGCACGGCGACGGAACTGCCGCTGCCAACCCCTTCTCCGGCAGCGGCCAGGTCTGGCTGCTGCGGCAAACCCGGCTCCACCACCGGCGGGCTGCCGCCGCCAGGAGGCAGGACCTTGCCGGCAACGATGGCTTCATCGTCCCCCAGTTCGAACTCGTCATCAACTGCTGCCTCATCAGCCACTTCAATGGCGCCGTCGTCGCCGAGCTCAAACTCGTCTTCAGCCGGGGCCGGCTCAGAGGCTACTGCGATGGCCTCATCCTCACCCAGCTCAAACTCATCTTCACTACCCGCAGCCGGTCGGCCCCCCAGGCTAGCGTCGTCCCCCAACTCAAATTCGTCGTCACCCGCGGCCATGTCGGCACCAGTGCCGCCGGGCGCCGACCGCTCCGCGAGCAGGCGGTCAATCTCATCTTCCATCGCCTGATCGCCGACATTGAGCACCGCATCCTGAGAGACTTGCAGGCGCCGTTGCTCAATCTCGCGCTGGTAGAGCTCCGCCTTCTCCGCCCGGGGCAGCACCGCCGAGCCAAATGGCCCGGTGGCCGTCACTGCATCCCAGGATAGCCCCATAATCATGGCCAGCAGGAAGACTGGAATCGCCGGCGGAAAAATCAGTCCTCGGCTGCCTCCGGTGGTCAACAACCCGAGAGCAAACTTCTCCGGATAACGGTCAGCCATGAGAATCGGCAGCAAGAGCCCACCCAGAGCAATGATCGTTACACCCGAGGCCCCAGTGAAGGCAGTGAAGAAGGAACACGCGATGAGCGCGACAATGGCCACGCCCCCGGGCATCCATCCCAGAAAGCCGCGGAACAAACCCACCAGACGCTGAGGCGTCTTGCCTTCGGCCATGAGGTAGCCGGCAAGCGTGAAAAGCGGAATGGCGAGGAAGATGGTGCTCTTGCGGAAACCGCCGATGCCATCAGCAACGAAATTCTGTACCGGGATTGCCTCAATGGCATAATGGCCAATCAACGCCACCGCGGCAATGACCACAAACAGCGGCGCCCCCAGCAGCGCCAGCGCGAGAGCCAGTACCATGAAGAGACCGGGGTATGCTTTGAGCGTGGTCCCAAAGAGGGTATCGGCAAAATCAGTAAGACCCTCCATGGCCAACCACTTGAGGTCTACCGCAGCCACCAAATAGACGAGCAGCAGTAGGACAACACCAACGACGGCAGAGAGCAGCGAAGCAGCACGGCCACTCCCCAAATGGGCTCGCCATCGCACCCAGGTATGCCACAACATCACCAGGAAGATAAGCGGGACAAGATCAGTGAAGAAAGTCTCGAACACCTTCAGCCCAAGCGCCTCAATGGTGAAGAGCGGCAATGACGAGGTGGCGTGCTTGGCCAGCGTAAAATTCAACGAGGCGTGGAAAAGGGATAACATGACAAGCAGAGACAACGCCCCGGTGACTCCCCGCACATACCGCAGGCCGCGCTCCGGCAGGAGGCGCCCGACTATGTCAATGCTGATATGCTTGTCCCGGGCAATGGCCAGACTGGCTCCCAACAAGCCCACCCAGAGCACAAACAGCCGGGCAGCAAGGTCGAGCCAGGGGACCGAGGGATTACCCGGCAGGTTGCGTAAGACCACCTGCAGAAAAGTCATCACCACCAGGAGCATCAGCAGGGCGAAAATCGAGTAACCCTCCAGCGCTTGAACAGCCTGATCAAGCCTGGCGATGAGCCCTTGAGGAGATGCTGCGACCGCGCGCTTACTTTCTTTGCCCATCCAGCAACGTCCTCACTTTATTCAGCAGTTTCTTGGAATAGAGCTTGTCGGCCATGGAGTCGGAGGCCTTGACGCCCACTGCCTCAAATTCTTTGATGTCGGCCGGCGTAGGATCGACGATGCCTAGACCTTTCTTCTGTAGAGTCAGGATAGCGGCGTCATTAGCCTTGCGCGTCTTCACGGAGAGCGACCGCAAGTACTTGCCGCAGAGCGTCTCCAGAATCACCTGATACTCCGCCGGAAGCGTGTCGAAGAATTCCTTGGAGATGACGATGGCGCCGGCCCCGTCAACCACGGGAAAATTCACCATGTACTTGGCCTTGCGATACCACTGCAGCGCAATGGCCGCCACCGGCGAAATGTAGAAGGTATCGATCATGCCAGTATCGAGGGATGTGGCAACGTTCTCGATGGAAAGGGGAATGGGATTGATGCCAAAGGAGGCAAACGCGGCGGTGGCCAGGGGGTCCACGTCCCACACCCACGGCTTCGATTTCTTCATGTCAGCTTTCGACGCAATTCTGTGCGTGGACATGATGTAAACAAAACCCTGGTCAACCCAGCCCAGAACCTTGAAGCCCTTTTCCTCGAACTTGGTTTTAAAATATTTGGAGAGCTTGCGCATAACATGGTCTACTTCGGCATAGGTCCGGAAGGTAAATGGAATCTCCATCACGCGGATGCCAGGGTAGATCTCTCCGAGCCCTACTCCAGTGAGACCGGCGCCAACAAACTGCCCGCCCTTAATCTTCTCGAGCACCGTCTTGTCATCCCCGGCAACGCCGCCGGCGTAGAACTTGAAACGAACGTGGCCGTCGGTCTTCTCTCGCAGCTTGTCGTCGAGTTTGTGCATCTCCTTCATCCACAATGAGCCCTCGGGGGCTACAGTGGCGACAGTAATCTCGTAGTCCTGGGCCTTCAGCGGCGAAGAAACCAACAATGGCAGCAACAACGCAGCAGCAAGAGTAAATCGGATCATCAGCGTCCTCCTAGTCCAGGTCGAGATTGGCATCGTCATCTTCAATAAAATCAACATGAGGCTCCTGCCCGGAAGGCCCCTCGTATCCAGGGAAGAAATCCTTCACCCGCCCGAGCAACTGACGCGCATCACGCCGCGCCACCGCATTGGGCAACCGCATATCCGATGGGTCTTCAAACTTCGAGTTCGCCACTTCAGTCAGAAGCCTGACGTAAAGCTCTGCGTTCTGACTGTTCACCGCATAGGCCGTGGCATACATGAGCCTGGTCATGAGAAATTTCCCGTCACACATCTTGCTGGCCTTCTCAAAGAACTCCCGACCCTTCTCGAGGTTTCCTCCGAGCATTTCGGTGCGACCGGCATTGAGCATGCCAAAGAAGGTGTAGCCAGCCCCATAGTAGAAAGTCGGGTCCTTGTCCAGGCAGGCCTGAAAGATCATTTCAATGACCCCGAGGTCTGCAGCCATTGTCTCGTCCATGGTGGCGTTGACCTGCCCACCCCAGCAAAGCCCCGTGAAAAAGAGGAGCGGCAGGTCATCTTCCCGGTCAATCTCCGGCAGCAACTTCTGCAATGCCGCCTCGTCAGTTGCCACCACGGCCGCCGCCAACTCAGGATTGACCTCCGCCAGGCCGCGCAAGGCATACGCCCTTCCCTTGCCATACAGCTGGCCCGCCCACTCCGGGTCGCTGCGGTCCAGGAAAGTCATGGCATAGCCACAATTCAACTCGGCCGCGTTGAGCAGCAGAGCCTCATTCTTTGGCGACGAAACGATGAACCCGTCCAGCTGCTTGAGCAACGCCGGCCCGCCATAGAAACCCTGCTGTGGGCTCGCCTCGTCAAAGAAGGCGGTGCGAATGTCCGCAAAGGACGAGGTCATGTTGTCAGCAATGAGCCGGTTCATGCTACACGCAGCCGGGAGCATGAAGAGGGCAGCGAGCAGGGTCAGGTGACGCAACATCATTCCTCCGGAGGTCAATGGTGCTTCAGTGGAGGCTAGTATGCCCGTTTGAGGGGACGAGGGTCAAGGAAGAGTTATGTCACGGATGGCTACATGGCGATGCTTTGAAGCGACCTCAGGAATCGTCTTCGTCTTCGACGAATTCTGACAGCAATTCGAACTTGTCCAGAATCCGGGAACGATAGCACCCAAGAACGTTGCAGATGCCCACGACATCGCCTTCGGAAAGGTCTTTTCGGAGATAAACGCCCATCAGTTTTCCGCCGGCATCGCATCCGCAATTCTTGAGCACCGGCAACTCCACTTCGCACTCCGGGCACCGGATCTCGCAACGGGTGCCGTTAGGCACCGTCCGGGGAATCCCGAAGCGGGAGTGGTCACCGTGAATGGGGCTGAGAGCCACCTCACCGGACCACTCCGGAAACTCTACGAACAGAGTAATACCCGGGTATCCATCGAAGAGAGCATCGTTGGCTCGCACCAGATTGTGTCCGTTGGGGCAGAAGGCCTGGGTGATGACTATAGTCACCCCCGCAGGGCCGACTTCAATGCTGTCCGCACCACTCGGCAACGGCCGACGCATTTCCACTGCCCCTTTCTTCTTTCGTTCGACCATTTTGGACCTCCCCGTGAGCCCGATTCGGCTGCATTATAAGCATGGCAAAAGGTGAGGCAAAGAAAAAAGGAACCGCGCAGACACCACCACTGATTATCGTCGCTCCTCGCCCGGGGCATGAGATGCTCAGTAATCTGCCCAATAAGTTGAAAATACGCGCCATCGGTCGCACAATATGGGCAACGTGAACCAGTCGCTAGGAGGACGAATCGCATATGGACAAAGCAGACATCAAGAGAATCGTAAAGGACGAAGGCGTACAGATCCTGCGCCTCATGTTCGTCGACGTCATCGGCCGCCTGAAGGGGCTCAACGTTACTGTCAGCGAAATGGACCGCGTCCTGGATGAAGGGGTTGCCTTTGACGGCTCGTCCATTGAGGGCTTCGTTCGCATTGAAGAATCTGACCTCATCGCAGCACCCGACCTCTCGACTTTCCGGGTCTTCCCCTTCGAAAGCGGGGGACTCAAGAGCGCCATGTTCATCTGCGATGTTCTGCATCCCGACGGCAGACCACTGGAGTCCGACCCGCGACGGGTCCTGCGAAGAATGATCGACAAAGCCGCGACTGCGGGCTTCGATACCGTCAACTTCGGTCCCGAATTAGAATACTTCTACTTCGCCAACGACCGCGATCCCACCCCCATTGATTCCAGCGGCTATTTCGACCTGCTGCCCCTCGATGCCTCCGTGGATGCCCGCAAGAAGACCCTCAGCGTTCTCCAGTCAATGGGGATCCAGATGGAGGCGTCGCACCATGAGGTGGCCCCCAGTCAGCATGAAATCGACTACCGCTACGGTCCGGCAATGAAGATGGCTGATGCGGTGATCCTCTCCAAAGTCATCGTCAAGGAAGTTGCCCGTCGCAACGGTCTCTATGCCTCGTTCATGCCCAAGCCCATCGCCACGGAGAACGGCTCGGGCATGCACGTCCACCAGTCCCTGTTCAACAATGGTGTCAACACTTTCTACTCCCCCGATGAGGCCTACAATCTTTCGACTATTGGTCAGCAGTATGTGGCAGGTTTGCTGCGGCACAGCAAGGAGATCACCGCGGTGACCAACCAGTGGATCAACTCCTACAAGCGGCTCGTGCCGGGCTACGAAGCTCCCGCCAACATCTGCTGGGGGCGACGTAATCGCACCGCGCTAGTGCGGGTGCCGGCGTTCAAGGAAGGCAAGTCCAGTTCCTGCCGAGTGGAATACCGGGCCCCCGATTCGGCGGCCAATCCCTACCTCGCCTTTGCCGTCATGCTCGGGGCCGGCCTTGCAGGCATTGAAAATGGTTACGTTTTGCCGGCCGCCATAGAGGATGACACCTACCGCATGTCACCCGAAGCCCTGGCGTCACACGCCATCGAATCACTGCCTGGCGACCTCTTTGGGGCAACACTGGAGGCGTCAAAATCGGCCCTCGTGCGCGAGACCCTTGGAGAAGAGTTGGCCAACAAGTTCCTCGCCAACAAGTTTGAAGAGTGCGACCGCTACCGGTTGCAGGTAACTGACTATGAATTGCGCACCTACCTTCCTGTTCTCTAGAAGCAACAGCCTGCCTTTTCCACGACCCCGGGGGACTTGATGGCTGACCCTGCCCGTCGCTACTGGCCGAAACTGCTCCTGCTCATCTCCATGGTGTTGTCCAACTGCGGCGCCGGGAAATCGGTGGCCCCCGGCGACATTGCCAGCGCCGACAATTCCGGAGTCCTGGACCTGCACCGCGGCGACTCTCTGGCAGAGGTCAAAGTCCCAGGGGATATCCCGCCCCCAGTTCCCGACAAGCCAGCAGACGTCGCGGCCCTCGTCGAACCCCACCGCATCTGGAGTGACCTCGTGCTGCTCTCCAAGCCACGACCGCCCGGCTCCGAGCAGTGGCAGTTGGCTCAGGACCTCTGCGCCGACCGGTTCGCCGCCCTGGGCTACGAAGTGTCCATCGAGCCTTTTGACATGGAGAGTCACTCCGGGGTGAACGTCCTGGGCACATTGCCCGGTTCCGGCCTACCGGATGAAATGGTTTACATCTCGGCGCACTACGATCACATCGCTGACTGCGACGGTGCTGACGACAACGCTTCGGGCATCGCCGGAGTCCTGGAGAGCGCCAGAGTCCTCGCTGCTGCCAGCTACCGCCGCACCCTGGTGGTGGCCTGCTGGGACCTCGAAGAACTGGGTCTCAAGGGCTCCCGCGCCCACACCGCCAGGCTGAAGGAGGGGAGTCAGGAGGTGGTAGTTTCGTTTGTCTACGAGATGATCGGCTACCGCAGCATGGAGCCCGGGTCGCAGGAAATTCCTCCCGGCCTCGATCTCCTCTTCCCCGAAGAGGCCGCGCTGCTTGCAGCGAATGACTACAAGGGGAATTCCCTGGTGGTGGTGGCCGACTCCTTCGCCCACCTGCCAGCCAAGAACCTGGCCTTCTTCGCCGAGCAACTGACCGCAACACCAGTGGTCCTGCTTGAGCTTGATCAGGCCCAGAAGAACTCCCCCATCTTCTTTACCCTCCAGCGCTCCGATCACGGGGCCTTCTGGCTTGAGGACTACCCGGCAATGATGCTCACTGATACCGCCGAATACCGGAACAAGAACTACCATTGCACCGCCGGTCCTGACTCGGTGGACCGTCTTGACCGGGACTACGCAGCTGACATCGTGCGGGCCACCACCGCGGCCGCGGCCATGACTCTGGAGTTTTCCGCAGAGGAGTAAAATCCCCGACAACTGTCAATCAGCCTGCCCCTGGGCACTCAGCAGGCACCCGAGCGCCCCGCTGAACCGAGGTTCCGGGATAGGACAGGGGACCCGGCCGGTAGCCTGTTCGAGCATTACCCGGAGCGCAATACTTTGCGCCAGGCCGCCCGCCAGGTAGATGGGGAGTTGCCCTCCCACCTCCAGACGCGCCAGCAGTTGGGCAGTGCGACTGGCCACACTGGCCATGATTCCGGCGCAGATCTGCGGGACTGGCACACCGTCAACGAGATGGCCGATGACTTCCGACTCCCCGAAGGTCGCGAAGATGTTGGTCAATGCTACGGGATCGGCATGACAACTCAGCACCGCATCCAACGGCTCGCCCAGAAGACGGGCCATATTCTCGACGTAGCGCCCGCTCCCGGCAGCGCACTTGTCATTCATGACGAAGCTAATCAGCCGACCAGCGCAGACCTCAACAACCTTGGTATCTTGCCCACCCCAATCAACCAGCAGAAAGTGTTCCTCCTTGACCTGGTGGGCGGCACCCAGCGCATGGGCCTCCATCTCCGGCATGACCCGGGCATTGTCGAAAGCCAACAGGTTCCGGCCATAGCCGGTCGCGACGATCCCGGGAGCAGCCCCCCCCTTGACTCCCACTTCCTGCAACAGGAGTTCCAGGTCGACCTGCAGCGCTCCATCGACTCGCCGCGCGAAACGGCGGTAGAAAGCAATGGTATCAATGGACCACAACAACTCGTCGCGGCCGTGCCGGACCATGACCTTGGCGAAGCGACTGCCAAGATCGAGTCCCACCAGGGTCCCACCTGAGACACAGTCCGGCGCTTCCAGCCCCCCGGACGGCGGGGCCGTCCGCGCCAATGTCGCAGGAGCATCACGCCGATTGCGAGCCAATGCGAGAAATCCCTCGAGGCGCACCCGGTCTCTCGCCGTCACGCTTCCCGGCGCATCGCTCTCCAGCACCAGGGTCGGATAGGCCGCCAAGGCCTGCTCCACCCTTCTGAGTTCAAGGTTGTGATGGCAGAAAGCTTGCGCGTTAATCAGCACACTATCGACACCACGCAACTTCAGGAGTGGTAGGAAACGCTCCAGCCGGGCCTCCAGCCCGCGGGGGTAGGCATATCCCAGGTACTGGTCGACCAATGAATCGGCCGGCTCCACCATGGCAAAGTCTCGCTCAGTCTCCCAGAGCACGACCCTCGCTCCCATCTCCTCGAGGGTCTCTCCCAGGTTGCTCAGAATGGTCGGGATACCAAAAACCGCGATGCGAGGAGCCGCCCCCGCCAGAGTCGGTTGGGCTTCC
>CALGBT010000862.1 GCA_937884235.1 uncultured Pseudomonadota bacterium | reverse complement strand
GCCCTGCTGGCGGTGGCCGGCGATCTCGGTCAGGCCGCCTTTGGCATCATGACTCCTGACGGCCTTGAGTTGCACTCCCGCTTTGGCACGGTCGGGCCCACCAGCAATGTGGACTGGGTCAGTTTCTCTCCCGACGGCCAGCACCTCGCTTGCGTTATTCGTGAGAAGCAGGGGCAGGCCCTTTATGTCGACGGAGTTTCCCGGAGCCTGCATGAACTGGTGTCCAGCGCGCTCTGGCTACCGGACAATCGACTGCTGGCCCTGGTGCATGGGGTCGCGGGTTCTCAAGTATTGGTGGACGGGTCAACTGTCCTTGAGAAGAAGCTCATTGAGCGCTTGCTGGTATCGCCGCAGGGCGAGGTCTTTGCCATCGGCAAGGATGATGCCGGACCATTCATCGACCCCCTGGGCCAGCCCGGCCAGTTCACTTCCATCTGGGGCGAGGGCTTTCTCACCGGCGGCTCGCTTTACGGGTTGCTGCGATTACCCGACGGCAAGGTGAGTCTCCTTGGCGGCACCCGCCAGTCAGAGCCCTATTCGGCGGTAAGCCGGGTTTCCCCCGCCCCCGACGGAAAGCAACTCGCGGCGGTGGGAGCATCTGTTGATGGTGATGCTGTGATCCTCGACGGAGAACTCTGGCAAGCCATGTCGGGGAGGGTGGCGCGGTTTGCGTGGTGCGGAGGTGAGAAGCTGCAGGTGCTGGTGCGCACGGGGGACCAGGAGTGCTTGATGGCCGCCGGAGTAGGTGCGGAGTGTTGCCCTCGCTTTGTCGCCACCGGCTGCGACGCGACGGGCCGGCCCACTGCCGTTTGCCTCAAGGAGAGCCGCTACGTGGCGAGCTTGAACGGGGCGCCGGTAGGCGAGCCGTTCGAGGATGTGCCCCTTCATCTTGTCTTTCAGGAGGCTGTGACCGGGGGGCTTGAGTTCGCAGGACGGGTGGGCGATGTCTGGACCCTCTTCTTCAATGGGCAGGCGCAGAGTGCTGCTGGCAAGCCGCTACAAGTTCACCCGGGAATTGGCGGGGCGTGGTTTCTGGTGCAGGGGAGCGCAGGCTATCGCTGGGTCGGTGGGACTAGCGCCACCGAGTGGTTCGATGCCATTTCCGCACCCCTTGAGTTGCGGGGGCACACGCTCTTCAAGGCGCGCCGCAATGGTCGGGAAGCCTGGGTCGACGGGCAACGGACCTATGGCTGGCACGATGCCATTCTCTCGACCCTCTACCTGGTGGATGGTGGGGGCTTCTATTGGGCCCGCGACGAGGGCCTCATCCATTTGGACTCCCTGGAGTTTTGAGCACAGTTGTAGGAGGCCCCAGTGATGGCAAGCAGGAAGCTCTACTTCTTCATGATGGTTGCGCTGCTGACCGCCGCGTGCGGCGGCAACAAGGACAACTCCCTACCTCTGGTCGACGTTCTGGCGGATGTTGCGGCCGACGGTGGGCAGGACGTCGCACCACCCTTTGAGACGACCCCGGACGGGGCGGAAATCGAGGTGCCGGCAGCCTGTCTTCCCATTGAGCAGGGCGTGCTGCTGCCTGCAGATAGTGGCACGCGGAAGTTCGCACTGAGCCTCTTCCACTATAACCTGCAGTATGTGGCCGGTGGGCTGGTGGGGTTTCTGGACAACCCGGAGATGGACTTGACCGACATTGAGGTGCAGGATCGCATCATCGTTGAGAGCTTCTTCCCCATGCTCGATATCCTGGAGAACCACCCCAATTGGGGCATGGATGCCGAGATGCAGGGGCTGATGGTAGAAGCTATTGCCGAGCGCCATGCGGGGACGCTGCCGCGCATTCGGGAGTTGGTCGCGCGCGGCCAGTTGCATATCGACAGCTTCCATTACTCCGACCAGCTGTGGGTTGCCTATCCGCTACCCTCCATGAGTCGCTCCTTCGCCCTCAATGAGGCTGCATTCGCGCAGGCCTGTTTGCCGGTGGGGGGGGCGGTCTTCACTCAGGAGGGGCAATTCGGTCAGGGTCTGGCCTACCACATCAAGGATTCCGGTCGTACCGCTCTCTATCCCACCAATCTTTTCAAGTACTTTTCCGGCGATGATCCGGGAGCCCTTGCCTACGACTGGGACGGAACCACGGTGGTGGTGGCAGGGAAGGGGGTAGCGGAGGAGGTGGGCGGCGAAGAGTTGGCGGTGACCTGGCATTTC
>CALGBT010000861.1 GCA_937884235.1 uncultured Pseudomonadota bacterium | reverse complement strand
CGATCTTCCCTCCCAGGTCGGCTTCGCCTCTCTGGAACGGAAGCTCGAGGTCTCGCTGGGCCAGCTGCCGGGTTGGTGCGGCCCGTGGGGTTCCTGCTGGGAGTTTCCGGGCTTTGTCGTGGCGGGTTCGGGTGCTGGCCTGCGGGCCGGGCGGTGGTAGCGTCGGTTCTGCGTCGCCTAACAGGTGCTTCCTGCTGACAGCAGCCTGCGGCTGCTGCAGCAGAAGCACAGCACGTTATGTTCTCTTGAACGATGGTGCTTTCGCGCAATGCACCACCACATTCGTGCCTGCAAGCCTCAAAACATCCATACCAAACACTCGTCTGCGGCACCTGCACAGTCACCAAACAATGAATCGAATAGGTTGACTATGAACTCCAGACGTCAATCGCAAAGACCCATCTCACGAAGGAAGGGTGACGGCCTGTTTCTCCAGTCCTCTGTGTCCGAAAACACCATAAGAAGCTTCCTAGCTCGCGTCACCGCCACATACAGCGCACGACGACTATCCTCGATATCCTCATGCGTCTCCGCCGCAAAATGAGGGAACCTCCCATCATTCACGTGCACTATTGCAACGGCATCGAACTCACGACCCTTTGAAGCATGGACAGTCATTAGACGTACACGATCATTCCCAGATACAAAATCCCCAATGTCGGCCACGGTAAGTTCATCTGGTGAATCATGGCGTGACCTTATCTCCGACTTCATGTTCTCTACAGAGGACCTGACCAGCGCCTGAAACGAATCCGGCAACCCTGCTCCACAAGTCTCGGTCGACTCAACCACGACGTCTGCCAGAACGTCCAGCCACTGTAGCCCACTACTCTTTCCTTGATATCCCTCACCAGTTCGCCGAATAATGCGCTGAACCACGAGTCGGCCGACGCGCCCTCGCAATTGGGACGACTCGGTGCCAGTCGCGGTCAGAGCGATATCATGTAGAAGATGCACGAGATAGGGCCTGTTCGCCGGGCTCATTTTGGAGACGTCGCTAGCCACAACCTCAGCAAACCGGGCCATCACATGACTGCCGCGGTACGGTCTGGAACCCGGCCCCAGCGTTTGAACCCCAGCTCGTCTCAACCCTGCCCCAACACTGTACAAGGGCCAGAACCAGGGTGCCAACACCGCGGTCTCTCCGCGGGATATTCCGAGTGCGTCCACCCGCTTGACGAACTTCTGAACCAATGCGTCCACGGTATTACCTACGCGGTAATAATGAACGCGCTCCGAAACCGTAGCGTTGGGGCCAGCAGCAACCATTGGTGGAGATCGCCTCAGCAGTCGTTCCGCCACCTCAATGATAGGGGTGCTTGAACGGAAATTCTCCACCATTTTGAGATCTCGTCTTGCACCAACTTCTTTAGCAAAGTCACGGAGATTTCCTGGCCTCGCACCGGCGAACCGGAAGATAGATTGACATGGGTCGCCCACGATAAAGAATCGACTTCTATTCTGCTCGCGAATATGCGACAGTATCGCCATCTGCAGGTCGTTGGTATCTTGAAACTCGTCAACGATATACCAGCAATTGCGAGCAGCAAGCCCTACGGCGATGTCCTCGTGCCTGTCAAGCACTACCAGAGACCAGTACAAAAGACTACAGAAGTCCAGGCATCCAGAGTGGCGCAAAAGACGCCAGAATCCCAATACCATATTGTCCGTCAACGGCCAATCCATAATCGGATGGCCGTTTGGAAGTCGATTTACTTTCTCTATAGCGTCCAACGCGTAGGCTTTGTCGCGACCGCTGTTTCCCTTCATGTAGTGGTTCACCACTGCCTTCGCGGCAGTACGAAACTCTTGCGAATCGGGAGCCGCAATTGCGAATCCATTGCTCCACTCAGGCAGGCGCCAATGATGAGGCCCAAGGATTCTGCGTAAACAATATGAGTGGATTGTCCCGAATTCTACATATTCAAGGTCAGGTTCGCTGACGACCGCGGACAGTCGAGCCTCGGCCTCGCGTGCCGCGGCGTTGGTGTAGGTGATGGCTGCTATTCGCCTGGTGCTGCCGCGTACTGCATCCAATGCCTCAACAACCTTCGCGACCAACGCTCTAGTCTTTCCACTGCCTGGACAGGCCGTCAATGCGACACTGTCGGCATGCTGAACTGCAGCGCGCTGTACGGCAGAAAGCCTCACGGGTTCACCAAGTACTTGATTGCATCGTCGATGTACTGTGGCAGAGCAAGAGACTTGTTGGCGTACTGACTCAGGATTTGTGCAAATCTTCCTTTCTTTACCCTGTTAGCCTGGGACAGAACGCTTGCTTGGATAGAAAACAGCGCGGCGTCGGCCTCGTCGGCCTCAAAGTCATCATTTTCAAAGTACTCTATCAATGCGTCGACCTTTGCTTGAACTCTGGGCGCCCCGATCTCCATCATGGCCGCGGAAATCATCGATAGAGTATCAGCCGTAGTGACAGCCCGCTCAAACGTTGTTCGACAGACAAATGTCCTCACCCACTTTGTATCCAACGCCTTGTGCGGATTGTCAGCAGAATCGACTGGAACGTCCTCAAGGTCTCCAGGCTCAGATTCAAGGTCGGCGTCTGCCAGAACGGCGCAACGCCTCCGCATTGCCGTGTCTCCAAAGAGCTTTGTGTATTGTCCGAAATGGGTTCCATGAATCGGAACCACTGCGATGCCGAGCCTGTCCAGATCGAATCCATGGGCGGAGGCAAGCGCTGGAACTACAAATGCCTCTGCGGTACCTTCAACCAATAGCACACCACGCGCCATCAGCATTCGGGAACGAGTCGCGTTGAGGTATCGTTCGATATCACCACTCTCTCGCTTCGTTAGTCCTCCAGATTCTCCAGGCACGCAGACGGAGCTTGAACCAGTTCCCTTCGTCAGTACGATGTAGGACGAGAGCGGTGCCTTCGCACAGATATGGGTAGAATGCGTCGTGAGAAGAGTCTGCGCACCGCTTGCGACAAGTGCTCCGTACAGTGAATCTTGAAGCTCAGGGTGTAGGTGTGCCTCGGGCTCTTCAAACAGCAGGAGTGACCCGGCCACCTCGCCCGCGTCATTCCTTCTACGGAATTCTTCTAGCAAGAAGGCAATATATAGGATGTTGTTCAATCCAAGCCCGTTACGATCTGGACTGAAGTCGGTCAAGCCCGCGTCGTTCAGCAGTACTCCAAGGTTCCCTACCAGTCCGTCAAATGTTGCTGGCGCGACACCCATTTTGATGCCCATCGAGAATGCTGGACCGGATGCGGAATGAAAGGAGCTTTCGATGCTCTTCCCAAGTGCCCCTATTGCTGGCTGGGTAGCAATGGCAGTGTTTGC
>CALGBT010000860.1 GCA_937884235.1 uncultured Pseudomonadota bacterium | reverse complement strand
GTTCCTCGAAGGTCCCAGCCGCAGCCCAATCATCCATCCCCGGCTTCCAGACCAGGCTCTCTGCAGTGACGTTTCCCGCAGTCATTTCAGCAACCAAATGGGTGCGAGTTACGGGGCCGGCCTGCTCCTCCCCAAGGGCGTAGTACCATTCCGCCTCTTCAGCCACGGGGGGCGCTTCGGCCTCGAGCTGGATGCCCAGCACCGTCTGACACTCCGGGCAGCGAATCTTCACTCGACCGGTCTTCCCTGCGAGCTTCTCGTCTGCCACGCTGATTACTGCCTTGCAATTGCTGCACCGGATCTTCATTGGTCACTCCTTCGAACCATCGAGTGGCGGTCGTGCTGCACGCACAGCGCATCCGTGGCCCCGGGGGGTTCGAACGCGGCTTCGCGGGAGCGCGCACCGTCGTTAACATAGCCCACGTGAGAGGCATTGGCAATACTCAAACCGGCCCTCAATTCTCCTCATCCGGATCGACGAGGGGCGTGCTCATACGCCGCTTCACGCAGAAGGTTCTCAGATACGTCGTTCGCCCGGTTTCAGAGGCCGCAGAAGAAACCACTCCTTGGGGTCGATGGCGATGCGATTGTGCCGCAATTCGAAGTAGAGGTAGGGCAGCTCTGCCCCTTCTGATGCCAACGTTTTGACCGTCCCGATGGTCTGAGATGGGCCGACGAAATCCCCCTTGACGATGTGCGTCTTGTAGAGATTCGAATAGACGGTATGGTAGCCGTGCCCATGATCGATGACGATGGTCATGCCGAAGCCCGGGACCTCCCCCAGAAAGACGGCGACGCCAGGAAACGGGGCTCGGACAAACGCGGTATCGGTGGTTCCACGTTTCTTGCCTTGAACGAAGGGTAGGAGAATCCAGCCTCGCACCATCTTCGCTGAACCGTATGGAGCCTTCGGCATCTCCTCGAAACCCTTGATGAGTTTGCCGGGGCTGATAGGGATCTGCAGTTCTTCCCGCCCCCGCGAGCCACTTAGGTCTTCCGGCGGCTGCGCAACGTCCAGAGTGCGATGCCCAGCCGCCCCGGTGGCCACATAGGGAGAGGTGAAGTCGGCAGTCATGAACAGGCTCTCGATGGCTGCGATCTTGCGAGTCCGTTCGGTCAGCTCAGTGCGCGTCTGCCGTGCCACCTTCTCAACACTTTCGATCTGGGCCAGCAAGGCCAGGCGCCGCGCTCCCATGGTTTCGGACTTGTGCAGCAGGGAGTCCTTCTGCCGGTCCATCTGTTTCTTCTGGTCTACCAACAGCGAGAGTTGCCGGGAGAGAGCTACGGTAATCTTCTTGATGCCACGCCGGTAGATGTGCAGATCGTGGTAGCGCACCGTGGAGAAGAAGAGTAGCAGGTCGTCGGGTTCTTTCATCAGGACAACGCTGCGCAGCAGCTTCTCGATTTGCTTGCGACTCTCCCGGAGCTTCGAGTCTGCCCGAGAGATGTGCTCCTGGAGCAAGGCCAGGTGTTGCTCCAGCTCTTCCTTTTGCCGATTGAACTGACGGCGCTTGCGCCCCAGATCCTCAAGATCGCGCTCCAGAGTCGCAACAATCTCCATCAGCATCTGGCCGCGGGCATCTTCTGTCGGCGAGAGAATTTCTTGTGCGACGGCCATCCTGAATGGCAAGAAAGAGATGACCAGGAAGGCGAGGATTGTGCGACTCATTTCGAGAGCCTCAGGTAGCGTACCATACCCAGCCCGCTCCCCAGGAGGCCGAGTAGAACTCCGCCCATGAGGAACCACGTCACCATCCCTGAGGGTAGCAGATTGATGGGTACCAGCAGGAGACTCTCGGTGCGCAGCGACGAGAGCAACTGCCGTTGCATGAACCAGACGACCAGGAACGCCAGCAGCCCGGCCATGCCGCCTTGCAGCACCCCCTCAATGTAGTGGGGAATGCGAATGAAGTTGCGGGTCGCCCCCACCAGGAGCAGGATTTCGATCTCCTTCTTCCGCCCTTCAACGATCAGCCTGGTGGTGGTAATGACGAAGAAGAGCGCAGCCAGCACAATGACCAGTGAGATGAAGAGGCCGATGCTTTGCGCCCCTCGCAGGAGTGAGAACGCCACCGAGATCTTCTCGGAGCCAAAGAGCACTTCATCGACGCCCTGAACTCGGTCCAGGGAACCAAACCACTCCACGAGTTGGGTGGCCCGCTGCTCGTCCAGCAACTCGATGTTGAGCGCCACCTCCAGGTATGGCTGGGCCGGAATCAACTCTGGGTCCAGTTCTTCCACGAGCTCCTTGGGGAGCAACTCCATGTTGCGCGTCTGGTCTTCCAGCGACGAGTGGAAAGTCACTTCCTGCACCTCATCCCACTGCTCGCGAATAACCTTGACCAACTCGTCGGCCCCGCCCTGGGAGATTTCCGGGTCGAGGTAGACCGTCAGCTGGAGTCCTCCTGAGAGGCGGTCTACCAGGTCGGTAGCCTTCCACATGAAGAGCCCCAGGAATCCCACAAGGATAAGGGAGACCGCCAGGGTCAGCACACCTACCGACGCATGGAGCGGATGGCGGGCCAGATTGGCTACCCCCTGGCGCAGGAAGTAGGCGGCAGCTCTAACGTGCCTGGACACTCTCTTCCCCCGTAATAAACTCCCCGGCATTGCGGCCCTTTTCAAGGCGCACGCAACGGGAACGATAGCGATTCATGAGCGCGGCGTCGTGGGTGGCCACCAGTACGGTGACGCCCTTGCGATTCATCTCTGTGAGCAGGTTCATGACATCAATGCTGAGCGCCGGGTCGAGGCTGCCGGTGGGCTCATCGGCAACGATCAGCGGTGGATCATTGGCCACGGCCCTGGCGATTGCCACCCGCTGCTGCTCCCCACCCGACAACATTGGCGGCAGATGGTGGGCAAGATGGGCCAGACCAAGCAACTCCAGCACCTGACCAACCCGACTGCGGATTTCCTTGCTGCTCAGTCCCAGGACCTCAAGTGTGATGGCGACGTTCTCGAAGACGGTGCGGCTCTCGATGAGGCGAAAGTCCTGGAAGATGATGCCAATGTTGCGGCGCAGGAAGGGAATGGAGCCGTCCCGCAGGGAACGAACATTGCGGCGGGCGACCAGAATCTGGCCGTCAGTAGGTTTCTCCATGGCCAGCAGCAGCTTCATGATGGTGGACTTGCCAGCACCCGAGGGGCCGGTGACAAAGAGAAACTCCCCCTCCTCCATGTCCAAGGAGAGGCTGTCGAGGGCGAGGATTCCCCCGGGGTATCGTTTGGTAACATCGCTGAAAACGACCATCTGGCCCATGGCTGCACGGCCCCCTTTGGGATCTTCAGTCTGCTATTGTAGGTGCCATCGACGGCGGCGTCAAAAAACGGAAGTGCGATGTAGCGCGCCTGGGCTCCCGGGCGTGCCCCCCCAGGCGAGGGGCCACCATGTCCTCGTGTAGCCAGGAGAGCTTGCCGCAGGCATACAAGTTCCATCGGCAACCGATATTTTCCTACGGTTTTTTGACGTCCGGCGGACCGCGACTAGGATCGTCTGTGCGGAAAAGGTGAGGGGTGATCAATGATCCGTTTCGGACATCCTGTTGCAGGCCTGGAGCGATTGCCTTTGACGGCCGCTCTAGGCCTGATTTACGTGAACAAGCTCACGGGTACGCTGAAGGTCTTAGATTGCGGCGGTACATCGGTACCCTTTGTATTCTGGTTCAAACGAGGCTTCCCCTGCCACTCGTATTCTCGTGACAGGGTGGCTCGCCTGGGCGACCAGTTTGAGGCCAGTAAGGACAGCCTGGTCAAGGCCTGCTGCCAGCGTCACGGTATCGGCCAACGCCCCCGCAAGCAGATGTTGGGCCAGCTCCTCCTAAGTGAAGCGTGCGCCACCATGGATGAACTGCAGGTGGCCCTGCAAAGACAGCTCGCGGCTCGCCTGCTCTGCTGCTCCACCCTGGCAGATACCAGGTTGGAGTTCGATGAAGGGATGGACGAGTTCGGGGTCGTACCACTCTCGAGCCCGCTCCTCAATCCCCTTGAGGCAGGTGCTCGCAGCGCCCTCGTCTGCCCCCACGAACGGATGCGAGCCTATCTCCTGGAGCACCTTGAGGAGAACCACGTACAACTGGCACGGGACCGGCGAATTCCTCCCGCAGCCCGCAACCATCTGGCTGGCAGCTTCATCGATTCCCTGGCTGATCCGCAAGAATTAGGGCGCATCATCGACACGCCCTCACGCCTGCGGACTCTTGTCTTCCTCCATGCCTTCGGCTTCGTCGAGCCGCTGCAGTTGCAGCCCCAGGCCATGGAACCGGAGCATCCCGTCCCCACGCCCAGGCCGGCTGCTCAGTTCGATTCCCTGG
>CALGBT010000859.1 GCA_937884235.1 uncultured Pseudomonadota bacterium | reverse complement strand
GGACATCTTGCTGGCCAACGACGTCGATTCCGGGGCTATCGTCGGGGTCGGTGCGCGGGCGGAGAAGGCGGCATTTGTCAATGGAGTGATGCATCCACTGGGCTATTTGAGCACCCTGCGAATCGATCCTGCCTATCGCGGTGGCAAAGTACTCAAGGCCGGGTACACCAGGTTCAAAGAGTTTCACGATGCGGGCCGGGTGCGTCTCTACACAACGACCATCATGACGAGCAATGTCGTTGCCGTACGGGCACTGACCCAGGGGCGCCCGGGGTTGCCCCTTTACCATGACTGTGGTGGCTACGTAACCCATGTCTTTGGCGTGCGGCGCAACCCCTTCAAGGCGCGGGGCGATTGCACCGTGCGGGCTGCGACAGCGGCCGATGCTCTGGCACTTCAGAGCTTCTGGCTGAAGCAGGGGCCGAAGCGGCAGTTCTTCCCCTACTATTCGGCCCGCCACGTGGTGGAGCCAGAGGGGCTCTTGCGGGGACTGAACATCTGGGATTTCCTGATTGCCGAACGAGATGGCGAAATCGTTGGTACCGCAGCTCTCTGGGATCAGATGCCCTTTCGCCAGTGGATAATCGATGGTTACTCCCGCCGCGCGGGAATGATGATGCCGTTCTACAATCTCGTTGCCCGGGCCACGGGCCGTCCCACCTTTCCCCGCGGCGGCGAGGCTCTGGACTACCGCTTCCTTTCGCTCTTTGTGGTTGCCAACGCTGACGAGAAGGTTGCGCTGTCGCTGCTGAGCGCCATCTGGCACAAGGCCAACACCACCGCCCCCGACAGTCTGCTGGTGGCTGGGCTCCATGAGCGGGACCCCCTCGCGCATCTGCTGCGGCGGCCACCAGGCGTTCGTTTCCACTCTCGGCTCTTCGTGGTGCACTGGGATGATGGGAAAGAAGACTTTGCCGCGCTGGATGGTCGGGTGCCGTATTTGGAGGTTGGGGGGCTGTAGTTTTGTGGGGGTGTTTTCGACATGGTGCCCTCTTCCCGGCTCCGCCGGAGTTCTCCCACGGGAGAACGAACATACGCTCTCCGCCCCACATCTGGCGCCAGAGAACGAATATTCCTTCCCCGGTGGGGTAAGCTCCCAGAGGGCGATGGGGGCACCATGCCGAAGACCCCCATTCGTCTTGCAATTCCTACCTGTTCGACTTACAGTAAAGTAAGGACTTGCTCGGGAGGTAAGGAAATGCCAAGCGCGACAGTAACCAGTAAAGGACAGGTGACGATCCCCAAGGCGGTGCGCCAGGCCCTGGATATCAAATCTGGCGACCGCCTGCTCTTTCGGGTGCGGTCTGATGGGCTGCTGGAAATCCATGTTGAGACTGGAGACCTCCGCTCTCTCCAAGGCGTCTTGAAGCACAACGGGCCATCGGTCTCTCTCTCCGACATGGAAGATGCCATAGCCGAAGCGGTTACTGACGAATGATCGCACTTGATACGAACGTGCTGGTGCGTTTTCTCGTCGAGGACGATGCCGCGCAATGCGCCCGGGCTGCGGCGGTGGTCGAAGAGGCGGTAGCGGCAGACCGGAAGATCTTCCTTTCCGACCTGGTTCTGGCCGAGACCGCGTGGGTCCTCTCCCGTGCCTACAAATTCCCGCAGCCGCAGATCCTGGAGACGCTGGATATCCTGCTGTCCACCCGCAATGTCGCGGTCGAATCCCCCGACCGTGCCCGCCGGGCGCTGCGATTGGCTGGGCAATCTGGGGTCGGCTTTGCTGATGCCTTGATAGTCGTGCGAAGCCGGGAGCTCGGGTGTGGCACTCTCTACACATTCGACCGGAAGTTGGCTGGTCTGGACGGCGTGTTGGAGCCGTAGGCGTTTGACGTTGTGTTGGGTGATGGCGTTTGACGTGGTGTTGTCAATTCGGAGTGGGAATTATTGAGGTCCAGGGGTAAACCCCTTCGCTGGGCACTTAGCCCCTGCGGGGCTGCAGCCGACGCGGGGAATCTGCCGTGGCATGTTTGAGGAGAATTGTGCACCACCCCCAGGCCCGTAGGGCCTAAGTACCCAGCCCGGCCCTGAGGGCCGGATTAAACGATCCCATTCCGAATACGAACACTGCGTCAACTGTCGTCTCCCAAACACCGCGTCACCCGTCGTCTCAAACACCGCGTCACCCGCGTCGCATGATGACCCTTCGCACCACCCCTACTTCCGCTTCCAAACCGCAGTCCGGGCGTAATGCCGAAAGGCAAAATTGGCCCCGATGGCGAGCCAGCCCAGCGGTGAGAAGGGGCGGACTCGTTTGGCGATGGAGCGCATGGAGAAGGTGTGGGCCCACGCCCTGGAGAGGCCGGCCTGGAGCTCTTCGGGGGTGAAGTTCCGGGGCTGATAGACGACGTTTTCGGTGTTGTAAAGGGTCCAGTCGCGGGTGAGAATTCGGCCCTCAGCATCGAGGTCGGTGAAGGCCTGGGTGCCGGGAAAGGGGGTGAAGACTGAGTAACGAACGAGGTCGATGCGGGCATCGTCTACGAACTGTGCGGTTCGCTCGAAAATATCCGGCGTGTCGTGGTCGAGGCCGAAGACGAAGGTCCCCAGCACAGCGATTCCCGCCTCGTGAAACCGCTTAACCGCTTCCTGGTAGCGGGCCGCCTCGCCAAACTGCTTGTGGATTCCGTCCAGCGAGCCCTGCGCCAAGGATTCGAAGCCAACCAGGAGGCCTCGACAGCCGGCGCCGGCGGCGGCTTGCAGGAGTTCGTCATCGAAGGCCATCTTCACCGTCGAGAGTCCACCCCATCTGGTGTGGAGCGGAGCCAGGGCGGCGAACAACTCAAGACCATATTCCCGCTGTTCCGCCATGGAGGGGTCCAGGAATAACAGCCGTTTCGATTCCAGCGCCCTGACCTCGGTAATTACTTCAGCAACGGGCCGCCGGTGAAAATCCTGGCCCCACATGGCCGGAATGCAGCAGAAGGAGCAGCGATTGGGACAGCCTCGGGAGGCCTGGAGTACGGGAATCTTCAGGTAGCGATCAGTCTGAAGCAGGTCCCGGCGGGGACGCGGCATGTTTGTCAGGGGAAGTTTCGGATCCTGTTCGTAGCGAGGCTCGACGGTGCCGGTTGCCGCGAACTGCCGGAGCAGGCGGGGCCAGGATTCCTCAGCAAATCCGACAACGACGGCATCGGCGTGCTGTGCCGCTTCGTCGGGCATCAGGGTAGGGTGGGGACCGCCGAGGACTACGGTCTTGCCGAGTGCCCGGGCCTGGGCCGCGATCTCATAGGCCCGGGGGGCCGACGGGGTGATGGCGGTAATGGCCACCAGGTCAGCGCTCTCCAGGCCCTGAAGAGGCTCGATGCCTTCGTCGATGAGCATGACATCAGCCTCCAGTTCGTCTGGGACCAGCGCGGCGAGGGAGGGCAGAGTCAGAGCGTAATAGGTGACGCGCCTTTTGAAGGCGCTGGCGTTGTGGCGATAGGTGGCGTCATGCGGGTTGACCAGCAGGAGCTTCAGCTTGCCGGGGCGTGGTTCAGGCGCGCTGGTGGAGCCCGCCGGCAGGTAACCCGAATTGCGGTCACGGGCAAAGGGAAAGGCTCCCAGCACGGCCATTGCGGGGACCATGAAGAGGTCGGCGAGGACGGCCACGAGGAAGCAGAAGGGAAGCAGAGTCCCCATGTTGCGTACCGGCACGTAGCTGGACATGGCGAAGGGTGCGAAGCCTGCAGCCAGCACCACTGACGTGATGATAATCGCCCGGCCAGAGAAGCGCAGGGTCTCCCGCATGGCCTTCTGGGGCGTGCGTCCCCGCTGCATCTCGAGGCGGAAGCGCATGAGGAAGTGAATGGTATCGTCGACGCCGATGCCGATGGCCATCATGGCCACGGCGAGGGTATCGGAATCCACCAGATCCCAGAGGAGGCCTGCAAGTCCACCCAGCGCGATGAGTGGCAGAAAGTTGGGAATCATGGAAACGAGCCCGGCGCTGATGGAACGTAATGCGAGCATCATCATCAGGGCAACCAGCGCCAGTGCCAGGGCGACACCGTTCTTCTGGCCGTCAACGACGTGGTCGAGCCAGCCGCCCACCAGATAGGCCAGGCCGGAGACCTCGACTTTGACATCCATGGTGCGCAGGTCAGCGGCAAGGCGGTCGGCCTCCCGTCCTACGTGGTGCATCTGGCGCACGCCAGACTCTGGGAGGCGGAGCAGCAGTCGCAGGCGGCGCTCCTCGAAGTCCATGAGTTTGTCCACGCCTTTGGCGCCTTCCAGCAGAAGCAGCGTCTGCGCCACCGCCTGTTGCGTATCGGGGAGGCCGTCGGGGTCGCCCTTGCGCCAGGTGCGATAGACTCGGCGGATGAGATCGGGGAGTCCGTCGAGGCCGTCGACATCGGGTACCGCTTCCACTGCCGCTTCGTACCGGGTCAGGGCGGCCAGTATTTCCGGGTCCTTGATCCCACCCGTCTTCCCCGTGTCTACGAAGATGGATATGGTGCCGGTACCGGGGAACTGCTCGCCAAACCATTCCTGGTCAACACGGATGGGGTGGTCCTTTGAGAGGCGACCCTGGAAATCAACGTCAATGTAGATCTTGCTGGCCCCCCAGCCGGCAATGCCGAAGGCCACGAGAAACACGACTATGATGGTCACCGGTCGGGCCAGCACGATGCGCTCGATCCAGCCGAGCAAGGAATCAATTCCCGATTGCAGTCTTTTGGTAGCCCCTTTCTCCCAGGCCGGCGGCTGCTTGAGAAAGGAGAAGGCCACCGGGCCCACGGTCATGGCCAGCAGCAAAGCGACACCGACTCCGGAAGCAAGGACGACGCCCAGTTGCCGGAAGATGGGCGTGGGAATGAAAGCGAGGGCGAGGAATCCCACGAAGGTCGTCACTGAGGTCCAGATGCAGGCCCAGCCGACTTCCGAACCGGACTTGACGATGGCGTCGTGTTTGTTGCGGCCGCGCCGCAACTCCATGAGATAAGCGCTGCAGAGATGGATGACGTCTGAGAAAGATACGGTGAGTACGACTGCTGGCACCATGGCAATCAGGACACTGACCCGGTGGTCGATGAGAACAGAGAACGCCATGGTCCATGTTGCGGCAATGCCACCGACGAGCATGGTAACGAAGACCGGCCAGAACCTCCTGAACATGAACCAGACGGAGAGCAAGAGGATGAGTATGACGACGGGGAGAATGCGAGTGATGGAGAAGACAGTTTCCTGGATGACGCCGTAGATGGAAGCCAGCATCCCGGCCCGATGCCAATCCTCGGGGCGGAAGCCGGCATTCATCATCTTCTGCTCTACGGCGGCCATCATGATGGGGCCCATTTCCGCGGTGCGGGTCTCGTCGAAGACGAGTCGAACCAGCAGCAGGATGTGTTCCCCGTTCTTTGAGAGGAGGGCGTCTCGCAGCAGTGGGTCGGCTTCAAGATCGGCCATGAGTCGCTCAGGAGGCACGCCGCTGCCCAGGGAATCACCGTAGCTGCGGACCCGAGTCTGCTGGCCGTCGTCCTCAACCCGCAGGGCCGAATAGACGGAGTCAACGGACTCTATCTCTGGATGGGTGCCGATATCGGCCGAAAGATCTTCGATGCGTTTGCGACTCTTCTCGGAAAAAAGGTCGGGTAGTCGCAGCGAGTACGCGATGTAGTTGTCACTGCCGAAATCGGCGATGCTCTCTTTGTAGCGATAGTAGCCCGGGTCTTCACCCAGGAACATGCGGGCCAGGTCGGTGCTGACCACCGCTTGGGTGAGAATCCCCCCGGCTCCGGCAGTGAGCAGAACAATCAGCCCAACGACTATCCAACGGTGCTTCAGAATCATCTCGACGTATCGTTGCATGCGCTGGCCAATCTCCGGGTCGTGGCAGGACGAGTGTGAGCATAGCACGCCGAACTGACCATTTGAAGTTTGGTCTGGCGCCTCCAGGGTCCATGTTTTCGTGCCAGCGTCCGTGGCTCGTGGTGTAGTCACGGGCAATCGCAACCTTCGTAGCTGGCGGAGTTGACCCGCAGAAGATAATTACGTAACCTCCCCAAATGTAAGAATCTTCAGACTAGTCCATTTTGAGGTAGTAGGGGACCTGTATGACCGGAAGTATCGGAGCCAGAAGCCCATGGTCCATTCGCTGCTGGACCGTGCTCCTTTTGACAGGGGTGGTCTCCGCCTGTGGGGGGGCCAACGACTCAAACAACAAATCTGGGCAGGATGTCAATGGTGCCGGCTGGTTGCGGTCCGACGCCGGTGAGATAAGCCAGGGGGCCATGGACAAGGATGTGGTAGCCGGAGAGCAGGAGTCACGCTCCGGCGATTGCGGAGGTAAGGTCGAATACGTGCGTGACTTGGACGGAGATGGCGTGGCCGGCCATCCCGTTCACCCCCAGGATAGCGTTGAACTCTGCCCTGAGGACGCGGCGTTGCCGGGTTATGTTCTCGCTTCCGCAGACGAATGGGACTGCAATGATAACGACGCTACTATCCATCCCCTCGCCAAGGAGGTGTGCGATGGAGTCGACAACAACAGCGATGGTCAGGTAGATGAGGGTGTGCAGACAATCTTCTACCGGGATTGGGATGGGGACGGTTTCGGAGGCGACATTACCGAATTGTCATGTGCCCAGCCATCTGGTTACGTAACCAATAAGTTTGACTGCGACGACTCCAGCCAATTCGCCTTTCCAGGGTCCCCGGAGGTCTGCGACGGTATTGACAACGACTGTGACGGCGAGGTCGACGAAGATTGGAGTGTGGGAGCGGTCTGCTCGAACGAATTCGAGGCATGCATCTCAGTGGGCACCGTTGTCTGCACGAAGGAGGGGGACGAGGAGTGCAATGCTGCACCGATTTTCCCTTCACCTGAAGTCTGCGATGACATAGACAACGATTGCGATGGAGACGTTGACGAAGGGCTCGACTTCAAGTCCTGGTATCAGGACCAGGACGGCGACGGATTTGGCAGTGGTAGCTTCTCCATATGGGCGTGCACGCAACCCCCTGGTTTCTCCCCCTTTGGCGGCGACTGTGATGATGAAGACGAGAAGCAGTACGGAAGTGCCCTGGAAGTTTGTGACGGTGTTGACAACGACTGCGATGGAGAGGCAGACGATGGTCTTGAGTTTCAGACCTGGTATGAAGACCAGGATGGGGATGGCTTTGGCAATGAGGCGGTTTCTCTCTGGGCCTGCCAGGACATCCCCGGATTTACCACCGAGCCGGGGGACTGCGACGATGAAGACAACTTGATTAACAGTGTAGCGAAGGAAGTGTGCGACGGCATTGATAACAATTGCGACGGGGTCTCCGATTTGGATTGGCCTTGCTGTCCAATAGGGGCGGTGCTGGATCCCGTAGACTGTGGTCCTACAGATTTCGTTTTCGTCATCGACAATTCTGGAAGCATGGGTGGCAATGACGCGGATAGTTTGCGCTACAAGGGTCTGTTGGGTTATGTCGACGAAAAGGGCAACCACCACCAGGGGCTAGCTGACAAGATGTCCCCGTTTGACCGGGGGTTGGTAGTTCCCTTTGCCGATCAGTCACTGAAGATCGGTGAATTTGAATCAGACCCGGTCAAGCTCAAAGAGAACATTGAGGCAGCCATGTCGGCTGACGTCGGGGGGGGGACACAGATTGGGAAGGCGTTATTGGAGACTGCGCTGCCAGCCTTCGAAACGGGGGACCAGGAGAGGGTGCTCATTCTGCTGAGCGATGGGGACAGCGGTGATGCTGACCTCTACTCTTCCGAATCTATTGCAGAGGCGGCAGCCATCGCCGGTGTAACGGTCTACTCAGTGGGACTCGGCTTCTGGCCAGCTAAGAGCTACCTGGTAACGTTGAGCGATTCCCATTTCGTTCGGATTGATAGTGCCGAAGAAATCCTGGTGATGTACAG
>CALGBT010000858.1 GCA_937884235.1 uncultured Pseudomonadota bacterium | reverse complement strand
AGCCACCCAGAGATCCCTCCGGCGGCAAGCCGCCGTTCGGGATGACATTGCCGAGGACGACGGATGCGCCCATTGATCTCACGCGCCCGACACACTATGATCGGGCACCGATAGGTTGTTCGTCATCTGGCGAGCAGCCACTGCAAAGCAACCCCCAACCGGGTGTTACTAATGTCACGAATACATAGGCTCTTGCTGATCGCGCTTGCCATCGCTATTTCTGCCTGCACGGGAAGCAATTCGGTGGTTGAATTTGACAAGGATCTTGCAGCAGCTCCGGACACACGCACAGACGCTGCTGCGGACGCCACGGTAGCTGAAGACGTTGCTCCTGCCGACTCCCGTTTGCCAGACATCTTTTTTCCGGAGGACCAGCTCTTTTTCGATACATCCCCTGAGGATACTGGCGGGCCCGCGTGCGCCCCCGGCGAAGGTTGCTTCCTCGACCAGTGCACCGAAAACAGCGACTGCCAGTCCGGGTGGTGCGTTGAGCATCTGGGTGAAGGTGTCTGCACCCAGCAATGCCAGGAAGAATGTCCGCAGGGCTGGAGTTGCAAGCCCGTGGGAGCAGGTGGACCGGACCTGGTCTTTGTCTGTGTCTCCGACTTCGCCAATCTCTGCAAGCCCTGTTCGCAAACCGACGATTGCGAATCGCCGGGCGGGGCGCAGGACGTCTGCCTGGCCTACGGTGACCATGGCAACTTCTGCGGCGGCGGCTGCAACGAAGATGCTGACTGCCCGTGGGGCTTTTCCTGTGTGACTTCGGACACCGTGGACGGCATCCAGATGACCCAATGCCGGGCTGATGCCGGGGTCTGTCCATGCAGTTCAAAATCCGTGGAGCTGGCACTGTGGACCCCATGCTTCGTCGAAAATGACTGGGGCCTCTGCGGAGGAAAACGCATCTGCACGGCCGAGGGACTCACCGAATGTGATGCGGGGTTGCCGGCAGAAGAACTCTGCAACGGCATCGACGACGACTGTGACGGCGACGTCGACGAACCCACCGAGGTCGGAGGTGACTACATCAACCTCTGTGATGACGAGAACGAATGCACCAACGACACTTGCGCAGGCGAGGCTGGCTGCCAGCACGAAGCGCTGGACGAAGGCGAATGCAAAGATGGGGACTCCTGCACCGTCGGGGACCACTGCGAGGCCGGGGTTTGCGTTGGCAACCCGGTGCTCTGCGACGACAGCAATCCCTGCACCGACGACAGCTGCAACGGCACCGGCGGCTGCCTCTTCGAACCCAACAATGCCGACTGTGACGACGATGACCCCTGCACCGTTGCCGATGAGTGCAACGCTGGCCAGTGCGGAGGGGTTGCCATTGCCTGCGACTGTCTCACCGATGCCGATTGCGAACCGCTGGAAGACGGCGACAAGTGTAACGGCACCCTGCTCTGCGATACCACCGCCCTCCCCTATCAATGCCGTGTCGACGCGGCCACCATCGTCACCTGCCCCGCCCCGGAAGGGAACGGTTCCATTTGCCTGGCCGCAGCTTGCAACGCGTCCAGCGGTGCCTGCTCCGTGGTGCCAGCACACGATGGCTATGCTTGCGACAGCGGCAACGTCTGCACTGTTGGCGACCACTGCGATGCCGGCGATTGCGTGGCCGGGGTGGCGGTGGGTTGTGATGATGGTAATCCTTGTACCACCGACTCGTGCAGCGAAGCAGATGGCTGCGTCAACACCCCGATGGCCGGACCCTGCGACGACAACAACGCCTGCACTCTAAACGACTCCTGCCAGGACGGCGAGTGCGGGTGGTCTGCGCTTCTCAATTGCGATGATGAGAACCCCTGCACCTCGGATAGCTGTGACCCGGATGCCGGATGCACACACAAGCTCAATACCGCACCCTGTAACGATGAGGACGTCTGTACCACCGGGGACCACTGCCACCTTGGCAGCTGCATCTCCTCGGGCGCACTGGGGTGCGACGACAACAACCCCTGCACCGCCGATTCCTGCGACCCTCAGAATGGTTGTCAGTTCAAGCCGACCAGTGCCGCGTGCGATGATCTTGACCCCTGCACCGAGGGGGATCATTGCGCCAACGGCTGGTGCACCTTCGCCAGCTTCAAAGACTGCAGTGACAATGCCATCTGCAATGGCGAAGAGGTCTGCGACCCGGTTGCCGGTTGCGTGGCCGGCAAGCCGCCGGTGCTAGACGACGCCAACGCCTGCACCCTCGACTTCTGCGATGAGGCCCTGGGTGGCGTAACGCATACGCCCATCGACGATGCCTGCGACAACGACCTCTGGTGCGACGGAATTGAAAGTTGTGACGTGGTCAAGGGGTGTGTCGCCGGCACTCCGCCGGTACTCACTGACGACGTCGGCTGCACCGTGGACCTGTGTGACGAAGGGACTGACTCGGTCAAGCATCTCCCCGACGACAGCATTTGCGTCGACCAGAACCTGTGCAACGGCACGGAAAGTTGCGACGTCCTGCTGGGCTGCCTGCCCGGCATCGGCCTCAATTGTGACGACCAACTTGCCTGCACTACCGATACCTGCGCGGCCGACACCGGCTGCCAGCACGAAGCGCAGAACGGGGCCTGCGACGACGGCAGCACCTGCACCGTCGACTCCTGCTCCTCCGAGAGCGGGTGCCTCTTTGACCCGGTTCCCAACGGCACTTCCTGCTCACTCAACGGTCTCGACGGAGAGTGCCTGGACGGCAGTTGCATCCCCGACTGCCAGCCGGGGAGCCATACCTTCAATACGACTGGAGGCCCCACGACCATGGGCCTGCCTATCTGCGCCACCAGCGTAACCGTCGAGGCATGGGGGGCGCAGGGCGGCCACGAGCAGTCTGGCCAGGGCGGCCAGGGCGGCCACGGCGCATTCATGAAGTGCCATGTCCAGGGACTGGCCGGGAAGACTCTCGAAATACGCGTTGGAGAGCAAGGGAAGACGGGAACAGACAACATCGCCGGTGGCGGTGGCGGTGGCGGCGCCTTCGTCTGGGTCCAGGGCGAGAATACACCGGTGATCATTGCGGCCGGCGGCGGCGGAGCCTCGTACCAGGGGGACAACGGTCAGCCTGGCTTGACCACCAATCAGGGAGGCCCGGGTGGCTACTCCTCAGTACCGGCGGGCAGCGGCGGCACCACTACCAATGGCGGCGGCGGGGGCACCGGGGCCGGGGGCGGTGGCTGGCTCTCGGATGGCACTGGCAACAGCTGGACAACCGGCGGCAAAGCCAAAGGCGGTGCCGGCGGCATCAGCAAGGACTACAGTGGCCATGGCGGCTACGGTGGTGGCGGTGGAGCGTACCATGGCGGCGGCGGCGGCGGCGGATACTCCGGCGGCAGCGGCGGCACTTACACCGTGGGTGGCGGGGGCGGTGGCTCCTATTGCGCCGGTGACGTTCTCGATTCGGCAGCCGGGGCCAACGCCGGCAACGGCAAGATCATCATCTCCTGGGAGTAATTGACATGGCAGACAGTATGGATTGGATTCAGACTTTCAGCGGCCGCACTTTTCATTCTCTTGACCCTGTAGAGAGCGAGATTTTCGTGGTGGACATCGCCCACTCGCTGGCCAACCTCTGCCGCTTTAACGGCCACTGCCTGCGTTTTTACTCGGTTGCCGAGCACAGCGTCAGGGTCTCTCGCATCCTCCCTGGCGAGTTCAAGCTCTGGGGGCTTCTGCATGATGCCGGCGAGGCCTACCTCACAGACCTGCCCCGCCCGGTGAAGAAACGGCTTGCCGCCTTCAACGAGATGGAAGACAAGGTGCTGAAAGTAGTGGCCCGGCGGTTCAATTTGGTCTGGCCTATGCCCGCTGAGGTCAAAGAAGCCGACAATATCCTGCTGGCCACCGAAGCGCGCGACCTCATGGCTCCGCCACCTCGTCCATGGAATCTGGGGGTGGAGCCTCTGGCAGAGTCCATCGAACCGATGTTGCCGCCCGCGGCCCGCAGCTTCTTCCTCAACGAATATGCCCTGCTTACGGGCGGGTCGGAGTAGGCAGCACTCGGGTCAGCCATTCGGCATAGAGCCGGTGCCCCTCGTCTGAAAAGTGGAAGTCCCACACCGGCTTGTTGATGAAGAAGGGCTCCGGGCCAACATCGACGATGGCGTCGTCAAAAGCTTCCCGCCCATCGAGACAGGGAATCCCGAATTCGTCGCACAATGATTGCACGAAGGCCCGCTTCTCCCCCTGCTGCTCCAGCACCGCAGCAAATGCCTCCCACTCCCCACGATAGGGAACCATGACTATGACCAAGGGAATTCCCTGGGGCTCCAGCTCCTCGTGCATGGCTTTGACCACCATGCGGAAACGACGCCACCCTTCGGCTACCGTCACCCCCTCCATGAGCAGTGCGCGTGCCTGCCGTCCCATCAGGTAGCAAAGGTGACGGGCGAAATGTGAGAAGTGGGTGGCCACGCGCAGGAAATAGGGGGCAGGACTGTTGACCAGCCGATTGCCGAAGAAGCCGCCGTCCGCCGGCTCTTCACATCTGATCTTGAAGCCATCCGGGGAAAACTCCAGGGGGGCCAGATTGGCGCAGCAGGCATAGGGGTGGGACATGGATTCATCGACATCATTGTAGAGGAAGACGTGCCACACCACCTGGTCTACCGGCGCCACCTCCAGCCAGCGCCGGCTCGTCAGGTAATAATGGTCGGCCCCGGTCCCGGAGAAGCCAGCATCGATGTGGGAAACGGCCGGGTCCGCTTCGTTCAACAGGTAGACTGTGCGCCGCTCCGGCGGGCTCTCATCCCCTTCGAGCATGCTATCGCCAGCATGGAGTACCTGGACGGGCCGCTCTGGGAAGCGGGTCCGCGCCGCCACCAATCCCGGATGAAGCGCCGGGAAGAGACTGTCGCAGCTGGCGCCGGAATGGGGAAATCCACCGCTGGTGGGCAGCACGAAAGACGCCGCATCCGGGGGTGGATATGCGGGGGGCGGACCAGCGAAGATGCGGGTACCCACCTCCGCAACAGCACTCCCCAGCAGCAACCCCACCAGGAGCAGCCCGAGTTCATTGCGCGAGAACGACCGCGCCACCTCGTGCGCCACCCACAGGAAACCAGCCGCGGCAAGTCCGCCCATTAGTACAAGATCGTGAAAGCCGATGCGCAGCCACTCCATGGGCAAGGCGACTGCCGGCACCATGGGCAGGGCCAACGCCACGGCGAAAGCGAAACGCGAGCGGACCCGGCCCAGTCGCTTCCGCCACCCCCACCCCAGCAGCAAGCCCAGCAGCAGCGGGCCGAACAGTGTCGCCAGGGCAAGCAGGTAGACCTGCGCATAGTCCCAGATGAAGTCAATGGTAATGGCACTCAGCGCCCGCTCGCCAGCTTCGGTACGGGTTGGAGCCGACCAGAATTCGGTGAGCCGATGAACCTTGAAAACCGACTCCACCGCGGTGCGCAACTCGACGGGAGAACCATCTTCATAGGCGACACACCACGCCGGCAGGGAGGTACCTGAGCAGTCATCGGACGGCTTCGAGAGGACGAGTTCGAAGCACTCCCCGCTTTCGCCCCGACAGACCGCGGCGGAGACGCTGCCACCATCGACGGAGGCGGAATCCATTACCCACGGTGCGGGCAGCCGGTCGAAAGCCTCGCTGACTTTCTCTCCGGCAGAGGGGGGCAGGACCTCTTCGGCCAGGACTACACCTGCCACGAGCAAAGCCGAGATGAACACTCCCCACCGCACCACTGCTCCCCCTGTCATCTTGAGCGAGGCGCAGGCGAGTCGAAAGACCGCCACGCACCACCCAGTTCCCGTTCCAGCCACTCTGCCAGGAGCCGATGCCCTTCCCCAGAGAAATGGTAGTCCCAAACAGGGTCATTGATAAAGGCCGCTGAGATCTCTTCTGCCCCGCGCAGCCCAGCCAGGGCCGCCAGGCCGTCATAACAGTCCAACTGCAAATCCTGACAGATCTCCAGCACGCTGGTGCGCCGCCTTGCCAGCGCCGGAGCGACCGCCGTGTCGCCCTCCAGGAGTCCCCGGAAAGGCAGCAGGACAACCGCAAAGCGGATGCCCTGCTCCTCCAACTCGTCGCCCCCTCGCCGAAGCACCAGCCGAGTCCGCCGCAAACTCTCTTCCTCCCCGACCACCGGGCCCGGGACGGGCCGAGTCAACCTCACCAGCAGGCTCACCAGATGACCTGCTAAACGCAACTGACCGGTGGCAACTCGCAGGGGATATGGCGCCGGGCTGATGGAAAATCGTGTGTTCCGCTCATCTGCCTCCCACGCGGTGCAGGCAACGGCAAACCCGTCCCCGTCAAACTGCAGCAGAGAACGCCCACCGCAACAGCCGTACTTCGCCACCAGACCGCTCTCAAAATCGTTGTATGGAAAGAGATACCAGACCACCATGTTTGTCTTCAGCAACTTGGTCCAATGCCTCGTTAGCAGGTAGTAGTGGGCTGGCCCGGTCCCGGAGATTCCAGCATTTACGTGCGACACCTTAGCGCTCTCACCATTTAGCAGTGCGACGAATCTCTCGGCGCGGGGAACCCCCACTCCTTCCACCATGGAGTCCCCAACGTGCAGCACCCGCCGCGGCCGTTCGGGAAAACGCGCCCGAGCCTGAACCAACTCTGGGTATTGAGCGGGAAAGATGGACTTGCAGGCAGTCCCGCTGGCATCGGCCGTGCCCATGGGGACGAGCCAAAAGGAGGCATCTTGTGAGGGAGGAAAAGCAGGGGGCGGAGGCAACAGTAGTCGTACACCCGATTCCAGAAGCAGGAGGCTCACTGCCACCGCACCAACCAGCAGCGCGACTTCTCGCCAACCCGTTTTAGCACCCAAGGAATGTCCGGAAAAGACCATTCCGACGGCCACCAGGATGCCATAAAGGACCAGGTCGTAGAACCCCACAAAAAGCCAGGACATGGGCAGCAGAAAAGCGGGCAGGAGGGGTGGGACGAGGAGGACCAGCGCACCCCGAACAGAAGTCAAACGACGGCCGAGAAGCCGCCGTAGCAACAGTCCTCCCAGAAGGATCCCGCAAAGGAGAGAAGAGAGCATGAGGGCAAGGGCCAGAAGATAGGCCGACAGCGGGCTAGCGCCAGCCTCTTCGTCGATACCAAGCCCGCCTTTGTCCTTCTCCGGCACCTGCCAGAAATCGCGAAAGGAGTACCTCTTGAAGCGGTCGACCACTGTCTTTGCCAGAGCCTCGGGACAATCGTCGGCAAAGCTGATGCACCAGGCCGGCAGGAGCGTTCCACTGCAGCCATCTCCCGGCTGCGATAGTACCAGTTCGAAACAACCATCGGCACCACACAGCCTGGCTGCCACCTCCTCCTCGACAATCGTAGCCTCCTCCAACTCCCACTCCGGCTCCAGCTCAGCAAATGCTGCGCCCAAGCGCTCCCCCGCAGCCGGCGGTAACACCGCCGCAAAGACCAAGGACCCGGGCACAAACACCAGGATGGCAAGATGCCAAACCGAACCGACCATGATGCGGGAGAAAAGACTGCCTGCCATATCGAACCGCTCCGTTGTGACCAATGTACGCGACGGAAATTGTGCAGTCAATCTCGCTAAACCTTTCCGAACAAAACGGCAGACAGGGCTTGCTGGCGATGCGAGCTCTTCTCAAGCACGTCTCACCAGTCTTCACGAGTTGGCAGCAGCCCCCAACCAGGGAACCAGGTACCCCGAATGATCCTTTAGAGCCAGTTCGAGTTGGGGCCAGCAGTTTGTGGTCACACCAATTATTAAGGATTACGAGAGGGGCGAACTCAGCTCTCTAGAAATTGGCTTCCAATGCCTGCCCCGCCATCCCGGCCTGCCCTTGAGCGGCAGGAGAAAGGCCACCGGCTCCACCGGCCCCGCCAATTCCTTGGACA
>CALGBT010000857.1 GCA_937884235.1 uncultured Pseudomonadota bacterium | reverse complement strand
GAGTTGTGGATCCTTGAGGCGACCATCTATCTCAACATGTGTCACTACGAGTATGCCAAGGATGCCATCAGCATGTTCCGTAACCATGTTTCGGTCCTGGGTGTGCCCCTCGCACAGTTCATGCAGTCCATGCGGACCCCCGCGGAATACTATATGGCGCTCATGAAGATCATCGAGGGGGATCGTACGTACAATATGCCAGAGACGCTGCTCTTCCCGGTTTTGAGCAATGTTGAATTTTATGCACTCTATCGAACCATCGATCAGATTTCGATGGAGGTCAAAGAGTTGCAGCAGAACCGCGCGGCGCTGGGTCGGTTCGCAGAAGAGAAGCTGGCCGTGCTGGAGGCAGACAAGATTGCCCGCATGAACGAGATCGGCATCAAGATCCAGCAGGTGTTGCGGACGGTTGAGGCGAGCCTCAGGGAGTATGAAGTGAAGGTCACGGAAATCGAACTGGACTTGAACCAGGTCGAGATGGAGAAGATCGAGATGGAGACTCAGATGCTGCTCTTGAAGGAGCAACTCGATCGGGCCAGCCAGGCGCTGGTGGCCATGACCAAGCGCAACGTGCCAAACGATGCCATTATCGAAAAGATCAAGGCTGACGGGATCTATCGTCGCTTCACTCCGGTGCAGGTTGCGGAGCTAGAGGATAATGGTGTTGATGACGATGTAGTCACCTTCATCAAGCAGATCACCGGAATGGAGAAGGTCGGCGGCGGTTCTGTTGCCATTGTCGGTTCCGATGCCCTGGAGTGGCCCTTCGAGGGTGACTACTGGGCAGATGAGTTGTGGGGTTTTAGAAGCTTCCTGAAAGAGGAGTGCATGAGATGAAACATGCGTTGGTAGTCCTCCTGGCGTTCTTCATTGCTGTCCCTGCTCTGGGCCAGGATTTGAAGCGCGGCAAGAAACAGAAGCGTGAGCTGACCAAGGTCGCGGCCAAGAAGGCCAAAGTTACCGAGAAGCCATGCGAGTTTGACTCGGATTGCGAAGATAACGAGTTGTGCGACCCGGTGAAGCGCTTCTGTGTTCGCAAAGCCATGTCTCTAGTGGAGTTGGAAACGGCAAATCTCTCCAAGAAGGTCCAGGAGATGCAGGAGAAGATGTCTGGTCTCCGGCAATCCCAGATCAAGAAGATGGAAGAGTTGCTGGCCACTCAACCTTACTATGAAAACAAGGCCGAGATTTACTTCCGCCTGGGTGAAGGTTACTGGCAGGAAGGACACTACCAGTATCTGCTTTCCCGCAAGGTGTGGATGAGTGCTCTCGACAAGTTTGACGAGGGCGTTGTCAAGGAGCGGCCAGTAGAACCAACCGAGGACTACACTGTCGCCCTGGAGTACTATCGCAAGGTGCTGCGGGAGTTCCCCGACTATCCACGCATCGACGAAGTGCTCTACTATCTGGGCCGTGGTGCCCTGGAAGCGGGACGGGGCAACAAGGACGTGCAGTTGCAGCGGGAAGGTGTCAAGCACTTCACCAACCTGGTGCAGAACTATCCGGACAGCCGTTTCATTCCGCAGGCACTGCTCCATTTGGGTGAGTACTACTTTGACACGCACTCCCTCTACTACGCCAAGGTCAACTACGAGAAGATCATCAACAACTACCCTGCCGCGACAATGTACAACTACGCTCTCTACAAGCTGGGCTGGGTCTACTACAACCTCACCGAGTTTCGTCGGGCGATTGAGACTTTCCAGGCGGTTATCGAGACCATCAAGTCGGACGGGACTGCGGGCAAAGTGGAGTTCCGGGAGCAGGCGCTCAACGACCTCGTTCTCTCCTTTGTGGAAGTGGAGGACGGCTGGCGCGAGGCCCGGGAGTACTACACCAAGGAGATCAAGGAAGAGGGGGCCTACGTCAAGTTGCACGTCATGGGTGAACTCTATGTGGCGCAGGGTCAGGACGACTACGCCCTGGAACTCTACTACCATTTCATCGGGAAGTGGCCCAACTCTACCCGTATCCCTGACTACTATCAGACGATCATGGATATCGCCAACAAGCGGGCGGACTGGAAGGTCATCGAGAAGGTCATCCGCGAAATCATGGTTTACTTCAAGGCCGAAACTGCCTGGCGCATAGCCAACAAGGACAACACCGAAGTCACTGAGAGCGCTCTCAAGATAGTGGAAGAGTTGATCTTCTACCTCGCCAACCACTTCCATGTCGAAGGCGACAAGTTGGACAAGAAGGGGTCGAAGGCTGAGTCCGAAGAGCATTACATGAAGGCGGCCGAGTACTACGCTGAGTATCTCAAGTGGTTCCCGGATTCGCCACGCATCTACGAGATCAACTTCTGGTATGCAGAAATTCTCTACTTCAACCTTGGCAACTACGAGTTGGCGGCCGAGCAGTACACCTCGGTTATCGAGAAGGACAAGAAGGGCAAGTTTGTAGAGGACGCCGCTTTGGGTGTCATCTACTGCATGGAAGAGTTGATGGTGAAGGAAGGCCTGCGACAGCGCGCCAATCGTGGCGAGGTTCAGGTCAAGAAGGTCTCTGCCGAGGACATGCGCGATGCCGCCGAGGAGATTGCGCGTACCGACCTGCACCCGCTGGAAGAGAAGTTCATTCTGGCCGCGGATAAGTACACAGAACTGCTCCTCGAAGCCCGCAAGGACCCAGAGTTCCTGAAGAAGTACCCGGATCGTGGCGAAATGATCCCCAATATCATGTATATCGCCGCCGAGACCTTCTACAAGCACGGCATGTTTGGCGAGGCGGTGCTCCGCTTCGAGAACATCTTCAAGTACGATACCAAGCATCGCTTTGCGGCCATTGCCGCGACCATGATCATGGATTCCTACTATCGAGTGCGAAACTGGGACAAGGTTGAGGAGTGGGCCCGCAAGCTTATTCGGGAGAAGAACTTCCTCTTCAAGTCGAAGAATGACCTCGAAATGATCATTGCGACGTCCATTCTGCTAAAGGCCAAGGATCTGGAGACCGAGGGCAAGACGTCGGCTTCGATTGTCGAGTTGAATCGGCTGCAAAAGGAGTTCCGCAATAACAAAGAGATTATGGCAGGTGTCACCTACACCCTTGCTTATCTCTATGCCCGGGCCAAGGACCTGCCCCGCGCCATCGAGAAGTACGAGGAACTGATTCGTACCTATCCCAAGAGCCCGAAGGCGGCTGAAGCACAGTTTGTTATCGCAGAAATCTACGAGGCACAGACCCAGTTCCGCAAGGCTGCGGAAGCCTTCCTGGAAATGAAGAAGTTCAAGGATGGGGACCAAACCGCACGGGCCATTATCAATGCCTCCACCATCTACCAATCGCTGGGCGACATGGATGCCACCATTTCGGCATTGCAGACGCTCCTTAAGCTCTTCCCGAAACACAAGGCGTCGGCCCGCGGCTTCATCAAGATCGCGGACTTCAAACGGGAAAAGGGTGATCTGGCCGGTGCTTACAAGCAGTACACCGCCTTCATGACGAACCGACAGTACAATTCGAAGGCTACCATGGTTCTGGAAGCCAACGTGAAGGCCGGCGTGGTGCTCTTTGAGCAGGACAAGGCCAGGAATCGTACCCGGGCCATGCGGCATTTTGAGAAGGCTCTGGCGCTCTTCAAGAAGATGGATGAAAGCGGCAAGGCCAAAGCGCGTGAGAATACTGCCGAGGCTTCCTTCTACATTGCTCAGTACGGGTACGAGGACTTCAACAACTTCCCCATCGATACCCGGAATTTCTTCCGCATGGTCAACTCCCTGGAGAAGAAGGCCAAAATCCACCAGGACGTGGAGAAACTCTACCACAACTGCATTGCGACCAAATCACGGTACTGGGCAACCGCGGCCTACTATCAAGTCGGTCTCATCTACCATGAGTTTGCCGAGACTCTCTTTGCGTTGCCCTTGCCGGAGGGCTTGAATCCCGACGAAGCCGATATGTACAAGGCGGAATTGGAAGACCGGTTTGCCGCGCCGTTGGAAGAGAAGGCACGAGCCAACTTCAAGCAGGCTATTCTGATGGCCCACAAACTCGGCGTCTACAGTGAGTGGTCCAAGAAGTCGGCCCGCATGGCGGCGAAGTTGACTCCGCAGGATTTCCCCATTGACCGGGAGAAGTTGGTCAAGACCAACCGCACCAAGGATACACTGCTCTCCACCAGCTTCATTCGCTCACTCCGCCGGGGTGATGTGGAAGTGGACTTCGTTACCTTCAAGGGTGAAGAGAAGCAGAGCAATGAGCCCAAGGAAGACGAGGGCGGCGAGAAGCTGGACGAACCAACTGACAAGGCCCCGGCCGAAGCTGTGAACTAGGAGGGGCGAGATGAATAACAAGACCATTTCCCGACTGTTGCAATTCGAGGAGAAGGGTATGACGCGCTTGAGCATTCGTTGGGTAGGGCTGGCCCTCCTGACCGCAGTATTGCTGGTTACCGCTTGCGGTCCGGCCACGGTGCAAACTCTGCCGGAGGATCTGAACAATGGTCCCAAGCTCACTGAGGAAGAGAAGAAGCGCCTCAAGGAGAAGGAGGACGAAGAGGCTCGCCGCAGAAAACTGGCCGAGTCGCTCCAGGTTCGTCAGATCGTTGTGGCTGAGATTCCTGAATTCGTTCCCGGGGTCGAAGTCGAAGCCCAGAAGTCCTTTGCCGGCGGTGTGGTTTCCGTTTATCAGATGCCACCGGACTACAATGCAGCTGCCAGCAATTTTGAGGACGCACTGAGCAAGGACAAGAACTTCCTGGAAGCCTATTTCAACCTGGGCATGGTCTACGAGCGGGGTGGTGAGGAAGAGAAGGCGCTCAACGTCTACCAGAAAGCTCTTGACGCAAATCCTGAGAGCGGCTCAGCCCGGGCGTACATTGGCAAGGTCTACCTCGCCAAGGCCCGTGAGGCGTGGGAGCAAGGGGAAGACTCCACCGCAGTGGAACTTGAACGCAAGGCGAAGGACCTCTTTGACCAGGTGATTGTCAAGACGCCTGACAATGTCGAAGCCAACAATGCCTTGGCTCTCTATTGGCTCATGAAGGCACAGCGGGAGATGGACAAGCCCAAGAAGCTTGACCTCGTAGCCACTGCTGAGGACTTCATCCAGAACGTGCTGACAATTCAGCCCAGCAACGTCATCGCTCTCAATACTCGCGGTCTTATCTATGTCCTCCGAGAGGATCTGCAAATCGCCCGGTGGATTTTTGAGAACAAGGTTCTGACGCTGGACAAGTTCTCTACCGAGGCCTTCAACAACCTGGGGTTGACTTACTTTAAACTCGGCGATACCCCCAAGGCGATGGTGAATTTTCACAAGGCCATCCAGACCAACCCCGAGAACCTTGAAGCCCGCCTCAATCTGGCTGCTGTTTTGCTTAACTACCTCAACTATGGGGCCGCCCGCGAGCAGTACGAGTACGTCCTTGCCATGCGACCCACGCACATTGAAGCGACTATCGGACTGGGCAGCAGCAAAGTCGGGATGCAGGACTTCGAAGAAGGATTTGACCTTTACCGAAGGGCCGTGGAATTGGACCAGAAGCACGTCGGACTGCTGCATCGCATCGCTCGTATCTACCAGATGAAGCTAGTTGACTTCGACAAGGCCATTGCTGCCTATCAGGCCTTCATCGACCGGGCAACTCCCCTCGGAGTTGATGTCAGCAAGGCGCAGGCCAGCCTTGAGCAATCGAAGAAGATGGCCCAGCAGATGGTCGTAATGGAAGCGGAGATGAAGAAAGCCGAGGCTGAAGCCCAGAAGATGGAAGAGGCCATGGCGCTGAAGGGAAAGGAACTTGAGAAGCGCATGAAGATTGTCGAGTCCAAGGCCAATGACTTCAGCAAGAAACTCGAGGCGTACGCTGCTGATAACGCAGCAAATGAGGCCAAGGACCGAGAACAACGCAAGAAGAACAAGGCGGCTCTCAAGCTGGCTGCTGAACTCAAGGCAGTTGAGGCTCCATTTGCCGAGGCCCGCGAGTATATCCAGATGACCATGGTCGACGAAGCCGAACCCATGGTCAAGGCCGGGGAGGATGCCCTGTCCGCGTTGGAGCCGAAGGCTGTCGAAGCCCTGGGTATTGAGAAGGTGCAGAAGCTGGAAGAAGAAGGCGGCATGACGAACCCCGTGGAGGGAGAAGAGAAGCCCGCTGCTGCGGCGCCCAAGGCTGAAGAACCCAAGGCTGAAGAACCCAAGGCTGAAGAACCCAAGGCTGAAGAACCCAAGGCTG
>CALGBT010000856.1 GCA_937884235.1 uncultured Pseudomonadota bacterium | reverse complement strand
GTGGCGCAGCTGCTCCTCGAGCCCTGCGACCTGGGTGCGGTCGATGCCAATTCCGAAGAAATACTCAAACTTGCCGCGGCCGTCGACCACCGGGCTGCCATGCCACTCCACCAACCGGTGCTCTCCGTTGTGGGCAATGACATGGTTTTGACTGGCCGTCGGGGCTTGCCCGGCGGTGAGTGCCTGAAATACTTCCCGGACGCGGGCACGCTCCTCTTCCGGCACAAAGGCCTCCAGATAGGGCATGCCTTTGACCTCTGACTCTTCATATCCCAAGGCCTCCAACATGGCGCGGTTCATCATCACCAGCTTGCCTTCCGCATCGATGATCACGAAGAAAGTGGGGGCGGTCTGGATGAGATCGTTGGCGAAACTGCGCTCAAGGGGCAACTGGTCACGGGCCAGGAAGAGGTTGCGAAGCACAGGGCCAACCAGCCTTGTCCCCACTGCCATCGCCAGGGAGATGGCGAACAAAGTGGCGGAATGGAGCAACAAGATTAGAGAGAATGCCGAGGCCCCTTGGGCAATCTCCACCAATGCAAATATCCGATTCACCAACATTAGCGCAATGCAGGCAAAGAAGACGAGCCAGACCGGCCGGTGCCCCGTGACGGGCAGTAGGCGACTGGCCAACAGCGCGGCCAACAGCTGGGTCACTATGGAAAGGGAAATGAGTACAACTACCGCGGTCACAGTCACTCCTCTACGGGTCACTTTCAGTTTGAGTGTTGGCGGCGCAAATGACAAGTCTCTTGGCGCCGGCGTCACAGGAGTTGACGCCGGACGCTTCCTTCGCATAGATTGGAACCGTTGCCGCTCTTCCGACGATGTGCCAGAGGTTTGCCCATGGACGATGTTTTGACTGATGAACTGCTCACCGGCATCGCGGCCATCGACGAGCAGCATCGCAACCTCTTTGTTCGGGCCGGCACTATTGTGGATGCTCTCCGGCGCACTCATGCCAAGAGCGATGTTCGACGACTCCTCGATTTTCTGGATAGCTATTGCGCCGAGCACTTCCAAACAGAAGAGGATGCCATGGAGCGTCTTCACGTGCCGGATGTGCTCAAGCATCGCACCGCGCACAAAGTCTACCGTGGTCGTGTGCGGGTTCTCTGCGAAGAGCTTGAAGCCATGGGGGCCAGTGCAGATCTGGCGGTGCGCGCCCGAATGACCCTGGTGGAACTGTTTGTAGAGCACATCAAGGACCACGACCTGCCCATGGCAAGGCACCTGCGCGAGCGGGCAGATGGTGATTTTGGCCTCTAGCTCAGTCAACCCAGGCAGCTTCTCTTTGTACTTTCATTGACCGGCGTCAAGGACTTCCCTGGGGCATTGCCCCAAAGTCCTCAGCCATGGGGCGGAGCGACAGGCGCTGCGCCTTACTACTGCTACTCTAACCGAAGGAGTAAATACATGTTTTGCTATCAATGTGAGCAGACCGCAAAAGGGACTGGATGCACCAAGATGGGCGTTTGCGGCAAGGACGAAGAGACCGCGGTGTTGCAAGACCTCTTGCTGCACGCCACTACGGGTATTGCACGTTACGCCCATCGGGCGGCGCAGCTGGGATACCAGGAGCGAGAGATCGATGTCTTTGTTGTGGAGGCCCTCTTCACTACCGTGACAAATGTGAACTTTGATGCACCGAAAGTGGCCAGTTGGGTGCGCAATGCCGCAGTGGTCAAGGAGCGGGCCCAGAGACTGTATGAAGTCGCATGTGACAAGCGCAACGTCGTCCTGGAAGAACTGGACGGTGCGGCCCTTTTCACGCCGGCGGAGACCTTTGAGGGACTGGTCCGCCAGGGTCAGGACCAATCTATCAGCGGCCGCATCGGAGCGCTGGGGCCGGACCTCGCGGGTTTGCAGGAACTGACCGTCTACGGACTCAAGGGGGCCGCAGCCTATGCCGACCACGCGCAGGTGCTAGACGTCTATGATGCCAGCGTCTTCGCCTCATTCCATGCCATCCTCGAAGCCCTCACCAACGAGCCCGACGTGGCAACTCTCACCGCTCTGGCACTCTCCGTCGGCGACCTGAACTACAAAGTCATGGAACTCCTGGACAGAGCCAATACCAGTACGTTTGGTCACCCCGAGCCCACGGCAGTCAATGTGAATCCGGTGGCGGGCAAGGCCATTCTGGTTTCGGGACATGAGTTGAAGGACCTCAAGCTGCTACTGGAGCAGACCGCGGGCCGGGGTGTGAATGTCTATACGCACGGCGAGATGTTGCCCGCACATGGCTATCCGGAGTTGAAGAAATACAGCCATCTGGTGGGCAACTACGGCGGTGCATGGCAGGACCAGGCGAAGGAATTCGACGGCTTTCCCGGGGCCATTCTCATGACCACCAATTGTATTCAGTTGCCACGGCCCTCATACAAGGAGCGGCTCTTCACCACCGGTCTGGTTGAGTGGCCTGAGGTAACTCACATTGATGATGGCAACTTCACGCCAGTGATTGAAGCGGCCCTGGCCGCAGAGGGATTCTCCGAGGATGCGGTGAAGCAGGAGATTTTGGTTGGATTTGCTCGCAACGCGGTGCTGGGTGTAGCGGACAAGGTTGTCGAGGCGGTCAAGGCCGGGGACATCAAGCACTTCTTCCTTGTTGGTGGCTGTGATGGTGCCAAGAGCGGCCGCAACTACTACACTGATTTCGCTGAGTCGGCCCCCAAGGACACCGTCATTCTGACCCTGGCCTGCGGCAAATACCGTTTCAACAAGATGGATTTTGGCGACATTGGCGGCATTCCGAGGCTCCTCGACGTTGGCCAGTGCAATGATGCCTACTCAGCTATCCAGATAGCCTTGGCCCTGGCCGACGCATTTGAGACTGACGTCAACTCATTGCCCCTCTCCATGATTCTCTCCTGGTACGAGCAGAAGGCGGTTGCCATTCTTCTGACCTTGCTCAACCTGGGCATCAAGAACATCAAGTTGGGCCCAAGTTTGCCGGCATTTGTTTCGCCGGCGGTGCTGGGCGTTCTGGTAGAGAACTTCGGTCTTGCCCCGGTGACCACGGTGGAAGCGGACCTGGCTGCCTCTTTGAGCTAGTCGAGACTGGCGAAAGCCTTCACCACTTTGGCAATGTCTGCCTCGAAGACCCCCTTCTCGCCACCGGCTTCCAGGGCGTAGATGTCGCGCCCCTTCACTACCAATCCCAGCAGATAGAGATAGTCGGTCCCCCGGTACTTCTTCTGGAACAGAAGCCATCTACCTTCGCCTTGGTCCGATGCGAACTTGCCCTCTTCCTTGAAGTCGTAGCCACGGGAGAGAGTGAGATGCTTGCGAGAGGCTTCGGTCCAGTAGGCGAGGGTACCTTGCTTCTTGTCCTGGTTGCGGTGTACCCGCACCGCAACAACTGAGGCATCGGTGGAGACAGCCTTGTAGTCGTAGAGGCCGGTGCGCTCCATTTCGGCGTAGCCGTCAGGAGTCCGTAGATTCACGCATCCAGAGGCGAGGAGAGCAACAAATAGCGTCATGGTCAGTGTCTTCATCTTCTCCTCCCTATGGAACCAGGTTTTCTACGCCCAAGGTATCGAGCCAGCCCCAGGGTAGCTTGAAGGTACGTTCACTGCCCGAGTGGGCCAGTCGCAAGGTAACAGTGACAGTGGCCAGCGAGACCTGGTTGCCCAGCAGTCGCAGGCGTCCTTCCAAGCGCTCGATCTCCTCCACGACCCGGGCGATCTCTTGTTGTACCGCCAGTTTGTCTTGCAGCTTGCCGGATTGGTCCAAAAGGACATAGAGGGATTCAACGTACTTCTTCTTGGATTTCAGCCTGAGCTCGATGTCGTAGTACTCCTCGGTGATATCCTGGGCGCGAATGTCTGTGAGACGGTCGTCGACCCTGCCCAGAGTGCGTAGGTGAGGCTCGACGTGGCGAAACTGCTCACTGGGGATTCTGAGGACCATGGTGTTGCCGGACAATTGCTGCAGATGTCCTCCCTTTGACTCGACGAACTCTCGCACCGCTTTCTGTGTTGCCAGAATGTCGTAGACGTCCAGGGTGAACTGGCCGGTATAGATGACCATGCGTACGATATCGGTGAGCTTCCCGGCAGCATCTCCGGCAATGCGACCGCGGTCGCATTGCCGGCCCCTGCCATGGGCTTTCCTTCCACCGCAAAGGTGCTCGCCATCACCGGTGCAGGAGCCACGGTCCCTTCATAGCGCTGAGCCATGGCGCCGCATCCGGCTCCGCTGAGGAGCAAGACGCATGTCACAATCAAGTACGTACGGTACATTTCAACCTCCCTGTCAATTGCTGATTGGGCCACTTGGACACTAAGAGATCAGAGATGTTCACCGCTTGGTGTGTTTTCTTCGAAGAAAAGTGCTGGAGTGAGGAAGGTGTCCTAGAAATAGACTGAGGCGTCGAAGTATACGCCGTGGAGTGCAATTTCGTAGTCACCGGGGTATGAGCAGGCATCGCACTTGTATTCGATGTCCGCTTTCCCGTCGGCATCTTTGGGGCGACTGTCGATATCTTCTTGAGTGACTGTTGCCGACCCGAACCGGTAAGCATAGGCCAGGTTGACTTCCATGCCCACTTTGCCGATGGTGAAATCAGAGCCCAGGCCACCGGTAATCACTTGAGTGGCGCCGGGAGGCGTACCAAAGGCCGACGGGTAGGCCTTGTTGGCGACCTTGCTGTCGTAGGCATAGCCGGTGCGCAGCTTGAGCAACTTCGGCAGCAAGCTGTACTCCAGGCCGCCACGTAGAGTGTATGAGTCTTCCCAGCGGAACTGGCTCTTGAGCAACAGTGGCGCACCGTCGCCGCTGACAGGATTGGCCGAGATAATGGAGACCTCGTTTTGGCTGTTGAAGCCGTATTCGGCATCCACGGCCACGCCCAGGGGCCCGACATCGGCGCGCACGCCAACACCGAGCTTAGAAGGTAACGTGAATTCCATGTCTGTGGCACCGCTGTCGATGACCACCGTGCTTTCGTCAGCAGTGACCTCAGTGGTGGTCTTGTGACGGTAAACGATGCCTGCCTGGAGCCAGGGCAATGGCTGCCACTGGAGACCAAGCTTGAAACCCGCCAGGTTGACGCCAGACATATGAATGTCCAGCATACTTCCGTCAATCCCTTTGACGCGGTCGAAACTCAGCAGGGTAACTCGATAGGTTGCCCCGAATTTCAGACCAAACGGCAGGTTGACTGCGATTCCGGGAGCCACTTCAATGAAGACCAGTTTAGTGAGGTCTGTGAAGTCCTTGCCACCCGTGAACACATAGTCGTAGGAGCCCGCGGCCGAGGCCACCGGATAGGCACCGATGCCCAGGGTCAACCAGTCAGTGACGCGGATCCCGGCACCGGCAAGGAAGAACGGAGCGAAGACGGTGTTGGATTTGATGTTCCTCGCTTCATCGTTCTTCTCCGGGCTGGAGACGATGTTCCCTATCAGCGGAGATACGTCCAGAGTTGCCGAGAAGAATTTCGTGTGACCCAGACCGGCAGGATTGTGGAAGAGCGCCGATGGGTCGTAGACATACCCGATGGCTGTTCCACCCATACCCATGTGTCGAGCTGAGTAGAGCATCGGTGTATCGTAGCCACCGGCTAAGACCATGTCGCTGCTGGCCATTACGGCCAGCAGCGACAACACGAACAGAGTCCGCTTAATGAGGTGCATCGATTATTCCGCCG
>CALGBT010000855.1 GCA_937884235.1 uncultured Pseudomonadota bacterium | reverse complement strand
CCACCAGGTCTGGCTGCTGCCCGGCTGGCCGACTTCTAACCCAGCTGATAAACTTCCGCCCGCCCTCTTCGGGCATCAGATAGTCAACCAGGAAGATGTCGAAGCGACGCCGCAGGCAAGCGTTCTGGGCCTCCTCGGGGGTATCGAATGCTTCAACGTAGTGACCCATGCGGCTGAGGTACCGGGTGAGCATTTCGCAGATCGGCGGTTCATCGTCGATGATGCCGATGCGTCCTAGTTCCACTGGCGGCGGCGTGGGTTCCCAGAATTCTGATTCCTCTCCTTCGAACCGGGCTTCCGCCGTTGCCATGGGCAGCTCAAGGCGGAAGTGTGCGCCAGGCCCCACTCGGTTGCGCACGGTGAGTGTGCCACCGTGTTGAATGGCGATGCGGCTGGAAATGGCCAGGCCCAGTCCGGAGCTATCACGGTTTCCACCGCCGAGTTTTCCTTTGGTAGTAAAGAAGGGGTCGAAGAGGCGTTTCTGCGCTGCCACGGAAACGCCCGGACCGGTGTCGAGGACGTCCAGTTGGAGGCGTTTGGCGGGCCCGTCACGAAGGTGGACGTCGATCTGCCGTTCCGCACATTCGTGCAGTGCCTCAGTGGCGTTGAGGAGGAGATTGAGAAGCACCTGGCCGAGGTCGGCGCGACTGCCGGTCACCCAGGGGAAAGGCGAGCTGCAGGCGAAGTTGATGGTAATGCCGGCGGCGCGCATACCCTTGGCGGTGAGTGCCACTGTGTCGGTGACGACACTTCTGAGATCGACCCGCTCGTCGCTGGTATCCTGGCGGGCGACGCTGAGCAGCCGTCGAGTCAGTTCGACTCCTCGCTCGATGAGTGCCAGCACCCTGGTGAGGTCTCGCCGGGCCGCATCTGCGAGGTTCTCTTCCTCCAGGGTCAACTCGATGAGGCCCATGATGCCGGCGTGAAGGTTGTTGTATTCGTGAGCCACGCCGGCGGCCAGGGAACCCACTGCTGAGAGTCGTTCGGAGTGGACGAGTTGTTGCTCGAGTTCACGTTTCTCCATGGTTGAAGAGACGAGGCGTCCTGCGGTTTGCAGTGCGGCGACATCGTCATCGCTCCAATGCCGTTGACTGCCGCAGACGTCGAAGCCCAGGAACCCGACCCACTGCTCGAAGACGAAGAGGGGGAAGACCAGAATCGACTGGATATCCTGCCAGGAGAGAATCTCCACCACATCGGCGGGCAGGGAAGCGATGTCGTCGGCGCGAATGATTTCGTTGCGTTCGAGGGTCACCTGCCAGTAGCGGATGCTATCGTAGGATACGTCCTGCAACTCGTCCTTGACGGGTTCTATCCCTTGATTGACCCATTCGATGGTGTTGCAGCATCGGGTGTTGCCATCGAAGTTCTCAAAGATGTAGGTGCGGCTGACGCCGGTGCCTTCTCCGACTATGCGGCACATTGCCGACAGCGCCTTCTCATAGCTTCGCTCGCCCAGCGCAGCTAGAGAGATCTCGGCCACCATCCGCTCGCGGTGCAGGCGCTGCTCGGAGTCTGCCGGGGTCTTGTCGTCGGCCATTGAGTTCTCCTGGAAGGGGCATTTGCCACGGTGTTCCCAGTCACAGTTATAGGGGCGTAACGGGTTCTGGTCAAGGGGTTCGAAGGGGGCGTTAAAGCTCCCATTACTACTAATCTATTCCTGCCAATTCTTGTTGACATCACCTGGGGGAGGGGGTTAGGTACGGTCTGAGTCGACAACGAGCGAGAAGCTCCCCCGGGATGTCAGGAGGTTGTCATGGATTTTCGGTTGACGGAAGAGCAGAAGATGATGCGAGACACAGCCCGCCAGTTTGCCAACGACGTCATTGCCCCCATCGTTGCCGAGGACGAGGCGTCTCACCGTTTCCGTCCGGAGCTGGTCCGGCAGATGGGCGAGATGGGGTTCTACGGGTGTGTGATTCCGGAAGAATATGGCGGTAACGAGGCGGGCATGGTTGCCTCGATGCTGGTTACTGAGGAGGTTGCTCGGGTAAGCGCTTCCTACGGCGTCACTTTCAACATGCAGAGTCAAGGCCCGGCGCTGGCATTGTTGCGTTGGGGCAACGAGGAGCAGAAGCGCAAGTACATCCCTGGCCTGGTGGCGGGGGAGTTGCTAGGGGCTTTTGCCATAACGGAGCCCAACTCCGGTTCGGACGTGGCCTCGATGAAGACCACGGCAGTGCGGGATGGTGACCACTTCGTCCTCAACGGCAACAAGACCTGGATCTCCAATGCCCATGTGGCGGATGTAGCTCTGGTCTATGCCATGACCGACCGTGCGGCGAAGCACAAGGGGATGACTTGCTTTGTCGTGGACATGAAGAAGACCGAGGGGATCTCGACACAGGCTATAGAAGGCAAGCTTGGCCTGCACAACAGCCCCACTGGCGAAATTTACTTTGAAGATGCGCGGGTTCCTGCCTCGGCTGTGGTGGGCGAAGTCAACGACGGCTTCAAGATCTGCATGACGATGTTGGATAACACGCGTCTTTCCTGCGCAACGCGGGCTGTTGGTGTGGCGCGAGCGTGCCTGGATGCCGCCATGCACTATGCTCAGGAGCGTACGCAGTTTGGCAAACCCATCGCCGATTTTCAGCTGATCCGGGCAGATCTGGCGGTAATGTATGTTGAGGACGAGGCGGCACGGTTGCTGGTTCTAAAGGCGGCCCACGAGAAAGAGGTGGACCCCAATGTGCGTAATACGATGTCGGTCTCGGTGGCCAAGTATTTTGCTTCTGAGGCGGCGGTCAAGGCGGCCAACATGGGGCTGAAGATATTCGGATCGTACGGTTTCTCCACCGAGTATCCGGCGGAGCGGTTGTATCGAGATGCCAAGTCCTTCCAGATCGTCGAAGGGACCAGCAATATCCAGAAGATCATTATCAGCAACCACCTGTTGAAGTAGGGGGAGGAGATGGTGGATTCACGAGAGAAGCTCCAGCAGATAGAGACGCTGCGTGCAGAGATCAAGCAGGGTGGTGGTGAGAAGGCTATTGCCCGCCAGCATCAGCGCGGCAAGTTGACGGCCCGGGAGCGCATCGACCGGTTCTTTGATCCCGGGACATTTGTGGAACTGGACGTCTTTGCCAAGCACATGGGTCGGGACTACGGTCTGGACAAGGTTGACCGAGTGCCTGCCGACGGCGTCGTCACGGGCTATGGCAAGGTCGCCGGTCGTACCGTCTTCTGTTACTCAGAGGACTTCACGGTGATTGCCGGGACTTTTGGTGAGATGCACGGCCGCAAGATAGCCAAGACCGTTGAGTTGGCCATGAAGCATGGTGTACCGGTGGTTGGAATCAACGATTCCGGCGGGGCCCGGGTGACGGAAGAGATGGGGGCCCTTTCGCAGTACGGCCAGCTCTTCTTCCGCCACGTCCGCGCCAGCGGAGTGGTGCCCCAGGTGGCCTTGATCATGGGCCCGGTGGCCGGTGGCCAGGCCTATTCGCCGGCGCTCATGGACTTCATCTTCATGGTGGACAAGAGCAGCCATATGTTCATTGCCGGGCCGCCCCTGGTCGAGGCCATTGTCCATGAGAAGGTTGACGAGCAGCACCTGGGCGGAGCCCGGGTGCATGCCACTATTTCGGGCGTTTCTGACCTGACTGCCAAGGACGATGATGATGTCCTGGACCGGACTCGCACGCTGCTTTCGTTCCTGCCCGCCAATAACTCGGAGGAGCCCCCGGTAGTTCCCACCGAAGACTCGTCGGACCGCTCGTTGGATGAACTCCTTGACCTGATTCCCGCTGACTCCAACCAGACCTACAGCATGCGTAAAGTGATCAAGCTGATGGTCGACGATGGCAATTTCTTTGAGGTCAAGAAGGACTTCGGCCAGAACCTGATTGTCGGTCTGGCCAGGATGGGTGGGCGCACCGTGGGCATCGTCGCCAACAATCCGCAGTTCATGGCCGGCAGCCTTGACGTCAAGGCTTCGGGCAAGGGCTGTCGATTCATCCGCTTCTGCGATGCCTTCAATATTCCATTGGTCAACCTCCAGGATGTGCCAGGATTCCTCATTGGCACCAAGAGCGAGCGTGACGGAATTATCCGCCACGGTTCGAAGATGCTCTATGCCTATGCCGAAGCGACGGTGCCGAAGATCACCGTGGTCGTCCGCAAAGCATACGCCGGTGGCTATCTGGCGATGTGCAGTAAGGACCTTGGCGCGGACTTTGTCTTTGAGCTGCCAACTGGAGAGATCTGCTTGATGGGGCCCTCGGGCGCAGTCAACATTCTCTTCCGCAAGGATTTTGCGAAGGCCATAGAAGAGGGCCGTGACCCTGCTGTGGTGAGAGCCGAAAAGCACCAGGAGTTCATGGACAAGTATGTCAACCCCCTGTACTCAGCGGGGCTGCAGCACGTTGACGATATCATTGATCCCCGGGACCTTCGTAAGCGCCTCATTTCCTCGTTGGAACTCTGCCGTAACAAGTATGATCCGGTGCCTCCTAAGAAGCATGGGAATATGCCGGTGTAGGCGCCCTTTGGGCGCCGTGCGCAGGTCGCTTTGCTCCCGTGCGCAGGTCGCTTTGCTCCCGTTCGCAGGGCCCTTGGGCCCGTTCGCAGGTCGCTTTGCTCCCGTTCGCAGGGCCCTTTGGGCCCGTTCGCAGGGCCCTTTGGGCCCGTTCGCAGGTCGCTTTGCTCCCGTTCGCAGGGCCCTTTGGGCCCGTTTTGGGGTTGGATTGGTCCTGTGCGTAGGCTGTGATTGACAAATGGCTTGGGTTGGTCGATAACATGGGCGGTTGCGGGTCTAGAGGCTGGTTATGGGGTTGGTTATGATGATGCCGCTGGCGGAGATTCCTTGGGCTGATGGGGGCCGTGTATTTCTTTTTGGGTTTGGCGGTGTGTTCTTGGCGCTGGCCTTGCTGGCTGCTGGTGTGAAGGTGGTTTCGGTGATTGTTCAACGGACGGAAGCCGGCGGGGCCGGGGCGTCTGATAAGAAGAAGGGCTAAGGAGGGCGGTTATGGGTAAGGAGAGCGTGTTGCTGCCGATGGTGGGCAAGATTGTGTCGGTAGACGTGGCGACTGGGGACGTGGTTGAAGAGGACCAGCAGATTGGGACCTTTGAGTCCATGAAGATGGAGATGCCGGTATTCTCTCCTTATGCGGGGACCGTTGTGGAGGTCACTGTGAGCAAGGGAGACGTGGCGGAAGCTGACCAGGTTTTTTGTGTAGTGGAAACCGATTGACGGAGTCTCTCCGATGAGTCTTGCAGAACTGCTTTCCCAGACGGGATTTCTGTCCATAACCTGGGGCCAGTTGGTGATGTGGGCAATCGGCCTGGTGCTGGTCTATCTGGCCATCGCCAAGGAGTATGAGCCCTACCTGCTGTTGCCCATTGGCTTCGGGGCGATTCTGGTGAATGTCCCCCTAGGTGGCATGATCGCAGACGATGGTCTCATTCGCATCATGTACTATGGCATCCAATATGAAGTGATCCCTCCCATGATCTTCCTGGGCCTGGGGGCGATGACCGATTTTGGTCCCCTGATAGCTAATCCCAAGCTGATGCTGCTGGGAGCGGGTGCACAGTTCGGTGTTTTCGTGGCCTTCTTTGGAGCTCTGGCCCTGGGCTTCACACTGCCGGAGGCCGCCTCCATCGGCATCATTGGGGGGGCCGACGGTCCGACAACGATCTTTCTCACCAATGCGAAAGCGTCTCATATTTTGGGGGCGACGGCGGTTTCTGCGTACTCGTATATGGCGCTGGTGCCCGTGATCATTCCGCCTCTGGCTCGTTTGATGACAACCAAGGAAGAGCGCGCCATGCCCATGAAGCAGGCACGGCCGGTGAAGAAGCGCGAGCGCATCCTCTTTCCCATCGTTGCTTTCTTGATGGTTGCGCTGCTGGTGCCCAAGTCAGCCCCGCTGATGGGGATGTTCATGATGGGCAATTTGCTGCGCGAGTCGGGGGTGGTGAAGCGGTTGGCCGATGGCGCCCAGAACGAAATGATGAACATTCTCACGCTCTTGTTGGGGCTCTCCATTTCCCTGAAGCTCACTGCCGAGGCCTTCCTCCAGTGGGAGGTGATCATGGTTTTTGCCCTGGGACTCGTTGCGTTCTCATGCAGCGTGTTGGGTGGTGTGATGTTGGCGAAGCTGATGAATCTCTTCTTGAAGGACAAGATCAACCCTCTGATCGGGGCGGCCGGGCTCAGCGCCGTTCCCATGGCGGCTCGCGTGGTGCAGGTTGAGGGCATGAAGGCGAACCCGCGCAACTACCTATTAATGCACGCCATGGGGCCCAACGTGGCGGGTGTCATCGGAACTCTGGTGGCTGCGGGCCTCTTCATGACCCTCGTATAGGCCCCGAGCGGGCCACTCCGTGCAGCTCGCTCCGGGAGACCCCCGGGGGGGCGGAGGCAACGTTGCAATGGAATTGATCAGTCGTCTACCTCTCCTGGCCAATGATATCTGTACTTCGGGTCAGGGCATTGATGCTGAGTTGGCCTTGGAATTGGCTGAGTTGTCGGAAGGGGCGACGCCGTGGCTGATGGCTGCGGCCCAGCAGGTGTGCCGGCACTTCAAGGGTGATGAGGTGAGATTCTGCAGCATCGTCAGCGCCCGCAGCGGTCATTGCGGCGAGGATTGTGCGTTCTGTGCCCAGAGTCGTGACTCCGCAGCGGAAATTGAGACCTACCCGCTGCGGCAAACTGACTGGCTGGCATCGCAAGCTCGACAAGCTCGCACTCAGGGGGCCGGGGAGTTCAGCATCGTCACCGCAGGGAAGAAGGTCTCCGCCCACGACCTGGAGCGTATTGGCGAGGTGCTGGAAGAGGTTGCGGAGCTCGGGATGGAGCCTTGCGCTTCCCTGGGAGTGCTGGACGAAGTTCAGTTGGCGGAGCTGAAGGCCCATGGGTTGGAGGTCTTCCACCACAATCTTGAGACCGCTCGCAGTTATTACGGTGAGATCGTCAGCACCCGGTCATACGACGACAATGTGCGGACGGTGGAGGCGGTGAAAGCTGCTGGCCTCAAGGTGTGCTGCGGTGGTCTCTTTGGCATGGGGGAGAGTTGGGCCCAACGCATCGAGCTTTTTGCTGAACTGGTCCGGTTGCGGGTGGATCGGGTGCCCATCAATTTCTTGATCCCCATTGCAGGAACGCGCCTGGAAGCGCAGCCGCCCCTGCCGGCCATGGAGGCTTTGCGCATTATCGCCCTGGCGCGGCTGATGATGCCGACGCAGGAGATTAATGTGGCGGGCGGTCGTGAGCGGGTGTTGGGGCAACTTCAGGCCAACGTTTTTCTGGCGGGAGCCAATGCCATTCTCGTGGGTAACTACCTTACCACTAAGGGGAGAGCCGTGGCAGACGACGTGGAATTAGCGCGGACCTGCGGGTTGACTCCCAGAGGGGTGCCGGAATGACAGTGGAGCGACAGTTAGAAGCCCTTGTGGCCGCGGGTCTGGAGCGAAGTATCGAGGATACTGTGCCCTGTGGGTCGGGGAAGGTGATATGCAACGGCGAGGAGTTTGTCGACCTGTGCTCCAATGATTATCTGGGGTTGGCCATTGAGCCATTGCTGGGTAGTCAGTTGTCGCAGCGGGCTCTGTCCCTGGGAGTCGGGAGCCGTGCGGCTCGCTTGCTCTCGGGCAGTCGTCCCCTGGCCTCGCATTTGGAGCGGCGCTTTGCACAGATGGTTGGCAAAGAAGGTTCGCTACTCTTCAACTCCGGGTACCACGCCAATCTGGGCATTCTTTCAGCCATTACGGAGCCTGGTTCGATGGTCTTTTCCGACAGCCTGAACCACGCCAGCATCGTCGATGGCTGTCGTCTGGCTCCGGCCACGGTAGCGACCTACCCGCACTGTGACCTGGACGGGCTGGAGGCTCAACTGACGGCCGCAGTGGCGGATGGCCGCTGGCAGCCTGACAAGGTGAACGTGGTGGTCACCGAGGGCATCTTCAGCATGGATGGTGATCGTCCCGATTTTGAGCGGCTGGTGGCGTTGAAGAACCGCTTTGGCTTTCTCCTCTACGTCGATGAGGCGCACGGTTTCGCTACCACCGGGCGTAGTGGCTTGGGGGCTTGCGACGCTTTTGTCGGCCAGGTGGACGTCTATCTGGCCACCTTTGGTAAGGCTGCCGGCGTTTACGGTGCAGCCGTTGCCGCATCGGAGTCCATCTTGCGGTTGCTCCGCTCCCGGGCCCGTCCCTTCATTTTCTCCACGGCGCTCCCTCCGGCCCTGGTCGCGACCCTGGCCACGGCCGTGGAGTTGCTTGAGGGGCCCCGCGGCCGAGAGCTGCGCCTGCGCCTGGCGGACAACGTTCTCTATTTTCGCAGTGCCCTGGTGCGTCATGGCGTGCCGGTGGGCGAGAAGGTCTCCCACATCATTCCGGTGGTCATTGGCGACGAGACGATGGCCTTGGGCGCGGCCCGAGCCTTGCGCCATGAGGGTGTGTTTTGTCGGGCTATCCGCTATCCCACGGTTGGCCTGGGGGAGGCCAGACTGCGCTTCTCGCTCAGTGCCATCCATCAGCGCCCTGACCTCTCCCATGCCGCCACGGCCGTGGCGCGCACCTATCGCCAGTTGAAGCGGGATTCTGCATGACGAGGCTCAAGGATGCTGATCTGAAGTTCGTCTGGCACCCCTTCACCCAGATGCAGGATTTCGCCCCGGAAGAGAACCTCGTCATAGTCAAGGGTGAGGGGAACTACCTGGAAGATGATCTGGGCAATCGGTTCTTCGATGCGACTTCGTCGCTATGGGTGAATGCCCACGGTCACAATCATCCGCGTCTCAACGCGGCGGTGCACCACCAACTGGGCAAGCTGGCGCACTCCACTTTGCTGGGCATTGGCAACGAACCTGCGGCCTTGCTGGCGGAGAAACTGGTGAGTCTGGCGCCGGGTGGGCTGTCACGGGTCTTTTACTCTGACAACGGCTCCACTGCTGCGGAAGTGGCGCTGAAGATGGCGTTCCAGTACCACCGCCATCGGGGGGCCACGGGCAGCCAACGGTCTCGTTTCGTGTCCTTGAAGGAGGGGTATCACGGCGATACTGTCGGGTCGGTGAGCGTGGGCGGAATGGAGCTCTTCCATGCCATTTTCAAGCCTCTGCTCTTCCACACCTATCTGGCGCCATCCCCCAACTGTTACCGTTGTCCGTTTCACAAGTCGTACCCCAGTTGCGAGCGTGACTGCGTGACTGCTCTGGAGAGCTTGCTGGTGGAGCACGGCGATGAGATCGCGGCAGTGATCCTGGAACCGCTGGTTCAGGGTGCGGGCGGCATGGTGATCTATCCGGCAGAAGTGCTGAGGGGCTACCACGAGGCGGCCAGGCGTCATGGGGTGCTTTTCATCGTCGACGAGGTGGCCACTGGCTTTGGCCGTACCGGAACCCTCTTTGCTTGCGAGCAGGCGGGTATTGAGCCAGATTTGATGTCTGTTGCCAAGGCCCTGACTGGTGGTTATCTGCCGGTGGCCGCCACCCTGGTGTCGGAGCATATCTACGAGACGTTTCTGGGGGACTTTGCTGAGTTCAAGACGTTTTTTCACGGGCACACTTTTACTGGAAACCCCTTGGGTTGTGCCGCCGCTCTGGCCAGTCTGGAGTTGGTGGAGGCGCCTGGTTTTCTGCCTCGTGTGAACCTCATGTCGCAGCATCTGGCGGGTCGCCTGGAGCGGTTGCGGGGCCACCCCAACGTAGGGGATATCCGCCTGCTCGGGTTGATGGGCGGGGTTGAACTGGTTGTTGACCGGGCGACTGGTCAGCGGCTGGACTGGCGCGAGCGCACCGGGCACCGTGTCTGCATGGCGGCACGGGAGGCCGGGGTCCTGGCCCGTCCCCTGGGTGATGTCCTGGTGCTGATGCCTCCTCTGGCCTCCACTGAAGCCGAGTTGGACCATCTGGTCGAGGCCTTGGAGTATGGTATTGACCGTGAGTTGGGCGGGCAGACCCGGCGCGCTCCATGCCCCCTGGTGGTGGACGATCCGCGTTTCTCAGTTCTGCACGAATCGGCGGCTGCTGCGGGGGCCGATTCAGCACAACGGCTTTTTGTTACGGGCACTGATACCGGAGTTGGCAAGACGGTGGTGACCATGGCTTTGGCTGCTGCGTGCCAGGTGCGCGGGGTCGCCGCCACTGCCTACAAGCCCATGGAGTCAGGGATTGCTGGGGTGGCTGCCGAGGAGACGGATCGAGTGCGCCTGGCGAGAGTAGCGGAATCTCTTTGCGGTGCGCCGGAGCTCTCCTTCGGTCCGCCGCTCTCTCCCAATCTGGCGGCGCGGTTGGCGGGTGTTGAGGTGCCCTTTGCGCGCATGGTCGCGGCATTGCGGGAGGCCCGCCCCACGGGGCCTTTGCTGGTGGAAGGGGCCGGGGGCCTGCTGGTGCCCTGCAGCGATGACTGGAGCTTCGCCGATTTGGCCCGCAAAGCGGACCTCAGTGCGCTCATCGTGGTGGGGGACCGATTGGGGTGCATCAATCACGCCTTGCTCACGGTACAGGTGGTAAATGCTTTGGGCATTCCCCTGGCAGGGGTGGTTCTGCACCGCCTGTCTGCGCAGACTAGTGAGGTTGCCCAGGAGTACAACTGCGGGGAACTGGCCCGGTTGTTAGGGGGGCTCTTCCTGGGCGAGGTCAGTTACGTGGTGAATTTGGACGATGAATCGGAACTTGCTGCCGCCGGCGCCTCAATTGCGGCCAGATTGTGGGATTGATCGTTGCCTACCAGGTCTTGGTGCTATTGTTCCTGAGGTTCTTGAGGTGGGCACGGTAGAGGCCGCGATTGCCCATTTCGTCCACATCGTCGATGCGAGCAAGGAACATTCCTCCCTCCTGCATGAACGGCTCCAGGACAGCTTCAGTCTGGGCATGCATGATGATCCGTGGGGCCGTGGGCGTGAGGTCCAGGGGATAGCGTACGCTGACCTTGGCTCCCTGAAAGGGCAGAGCGCCCCGGACCAGGACTGCCAGCCGTTTGGTGCCGACGGCGATTAGTGACCCTCGATAGTGCATGTTGCTGACGGAGTAGACCACTGGTGCGTTGAGGCGGAAATGGCCTTCAAGGTGGGATGCGAATTCCTCTCTGCGCTCTCGGTATTCCTCAAGCCGTTCGGCCTGCGTGGTCCGGCGCAACGGTCCGGGCGGGGGCTCGGGGGGGCCATTGAAATCGTAGACTGCGTCCCCCGTAGAGGTACTGCCGATGAGCATCGTGTCGGCCTCTGAGAAGCCGAGGACGTCAGCGAGGAAGGTCCGCAGATGGTCGACGCCGCGTCCGGAGAAGGCGCGAATCCACATGAGACCAAGGCCGGAATAGACGGAACCTGGGTCGCCGCGGTGCTGACTGGCTCTTACCACCTTTGCCAGAATGCGGACGTTGCCGTCCTCCTGGCAGAGGGAGGGGGCTTCAAGGACCAGCAAGGTGCCAGACGGGAAGGCCACCGGAGTCCGAATGAGCGCTCCAGTGGTGCTGACATCCATGGTATTGACAGAGCATTGCTGCTGCGAGTAGCTGAAAACCAGCGCTACCCGATCTTTGCGGCGCGGCTGCGCCCGTCGCTCTTTATGGCTCTGCATATCTATGTGTCCAACCACCCTTTGTATAGCCAGAATCGCACAATTGGCGGAGAGAGGCAAGGCCTTTTGGCAGAGGATGCAGGGCAGTCAGGGAAGTTGGGCGAGTGCCTGCAGTAGCGAGGCGGCGAAGCTCTTTCTTTGATGGGGCAAGATGGTCCGCAGGTCGAGGACGACCTGCCCTTCTTCGAGGCGGCCGATGATGGGTATCGGTGCTGACCGCAACTGCCTCTCCAGGCGCGTCTCGCTGAGTCCCTGGCACTGGATGCGAAGACCGGCCGAAGGGACGCTCCGTTGGGGCTCGGCGCCACCGCCAACCCGGGCGACGGTAGCGATGACTTCAGCCTGAACACCGGATAGGGCGTTGATCTTTCGGGCCAGGTTCCGAGCCCGCGCACGCAGGTGGGAGGCCGGCTCACGGAGCATGCCGACGACGGGGATCTGCTGCTCTTCCTCGCCGCGCAGGTAGGCGAGGGCGACGGCCTCGAGGCCGGCCAGAGTCAACTTGTCGGGGCGCAGAGCCCGGGTCAGGGGGTGCCGCTTGAGTTCTGCGATAAGATCGGCTCGGCCGGCGATGATGCCGGCCTGCGGCCCGCCCAGCATCTTGTCCCCTGAGAAGCTGACGACATCGACTCCGGCAGCCAGCACCTGTCCGACCTGATCATGAGCGGGTATCCCGGCGGCAGAGAGGTCTGTCATGAGGCCGGAACCGAGGTCTTCGTAGCACGGCAGGTCATGCTTGCGCGCCAGTTCGGTCACTTCCTGGCGGCTGACTTCCTGGGTGAAGCCGGTGACAGAGAAGTTGCTGCGGTGGGCTTTCATGAGGAGTCCCGTGGCCGGGCAGATTGCGGCCTCGTAGTCGCGCGGCCAGGTGCGATTGGTGGTGCCGACTTCCCTGAGGATGGCACCGCCCTGGGCCATGATTTCGGGGATCCGGAAGGCGCCACCGATTTCGATGA